>CACYCP010000038.1 GCA_902772985.1 uncultured Bacteroidia bacterium
CGCTACATGAACGGTGCCGCCACCAATCCGCAGTTCGATATCGTCGCCCGCGCCGCGGTCCAGATCAAGAACGCCATCGACGCCACCATCAAACTCGGCGGTACGAATTATGTGTTCTGGGGAGGCCGTGAGGGCTACAGCAGCCTGCTGAACACCCAGATGCAAAGGGAAAAGAACCACCTTGCCAATATGCTGAAAGCAGCCCGCGACTATGCCCGCGGCAAAGGTTTCAAGGGGACCTTCCTCATCGAGCCCAAGCCTATGGAGCCCACCAAGCACCAGTACGACGTCGATACGGAAACCGTTATCGGCTTCCTTCGCGCAAACGGCCTGGACAAGGACTTCAAGGTGAACATCGAAGTGAACCACGCCACCCTGGCCGGACACACCTTCGAGCACGAGCTGGCAGTTGCAGTGGACAACGGCTTGCTTGGTTCAATTGACGCAAACCGCGGCGATGCCCAGAACGGATGGGATACCGACCAGTTCCCCATCGACAATTTCGAGCTCACCCAGGCCATGCTGCAGATTATCCGTAACGGCGGCCTTGGCACCGGCGGCAGCAACTTCGACGCAAAACTGCGCCGTAATTCCACCGACCCCGAAGACATCTTCATCGCACACATCAGCGCCATGGATGCCATGGCCCGCGGCCTGCTGAATGCAGCAGCCATCGTGGAAGAATCCCCTATCCCGGCAATGCTCAAGGAGCGTTACGCCTCCTTCGACTCCGGCAAGGGCAAGGAGTTCGAAGACGGCCGCCTTACGCTGGAAGACCTTGTGGCCTATGCCAAGGATGCCGGCGAGCCCAAGCAGATTTCCGGCAAGCAGGAACTCTACGAAACCATCCTGGCTCTGTACTGCAAATAGTTCGTGCCGGATAAGCGCCTGACACCCAGCATATTACAGAAATCTCTCGTTCAGATTTTGAACGAGAGATTTTTATAATCGGCTAATAATCAGCGCTTTAGGCGGCACTGGATTTTCGCCAGTGGTGGGTCATGTCTTCCAGGGTTTTGCCCTTGGTTTCAGGGACAAGGCGCCAGACGAAGATGGTGGCGACGACGCAGATGATACCGTAAAGGGCATAGGCGAAGAAATGGCCGAAACTGTCTCCCATCGACCCCATTTTCATATTGTACATAGGCACGAAGGTGCTGGATACGATGAAATTGAATATCCACTGGAAGGCAACGGCAATGGCTGTGGCCTCGCTGCGGATGGTGTTGGGGAAAAGTTCGGAAATATATACCCAGCATATAGGGCCCCAGCTGAACATGAAGCAGGCGCTGTAAAGCATTATGCTTATGACGGGCACCACCGCTGGAAGGACGAAAACGTTGGACAGAGCCACGCCCAGGGCACCGACGGCCATGCCAATGGAGCCGGAAATCAGAAGGGGCTTACGGCCCAGTTTCTCCACGGTGAACACTGCCACCAGGGTGAAGCTGATGTTGATAACACCCATAATCACCGTGAACAGCATATTGTTGGAAACGCCCATGGATTCAAAGATGCGGGGGGCGAAGTACAGCACGGCATTGATGCCGATAATCTGCTGGAACACGGACAGCATGCATCCGATGAAAATAACCAGGACGCCATAGGAGAAGAGGCTTTCCTTTTCTTCCTTCGCCGTTTCTATGATATCCAGCAGAATCTTGCGTCCACGCCCTTCTCCGTTGATTCTGGACAGGATTTCGAGAGCTTTCTCGTTCTGCTTGCGGAGCACCAGGTAACGCGGAGTCTCCGGCACCAGCAGGATTAGCAGGGCGAAAGCCGCCGCAGGAATCGCTTCCGACACGAACATCAACCTCCAGCCGATGGAGTTGGCCCAGGCCACCACGTTGGGATCGCTGGCGTGACTGCGGATGATGAGGAAGTTCACGAAATAGACCACCAGCTGGCCGAAGATGATGGCAAACTGGTTCCACGAAACCAGACGGCCGCGCTTTGAGGCAGGAGCGACTTCGGCAATGTACATAGGGCACAAGGCCGATGCCAGGCCGACGCCGACGCCGCCCAGAATACGGTAGCCGTTAAAAGCGACGAGGAGGCCCTTGCAGGCGTTGCCCTTGTCGAAGAAGAGGAACTCCGGATAGTATGAACCAAGGGCACTCAGAAGGAACAGGATTCCCGCCACGAAAAGGGTTTTCTTTCGGCCCAGCTTGAATGCAAGGCGTCCGGAAATCAATGCGCCGATGATACAGCCGATGAGGGCGCTGGAGGTGGTGAAACCATGCCAGCCGTCGGTGTAGGTGAAGTCGGAGGCGTTCTTGAAAAACTCCTGCAGACCCTTCTCGGCACCGGAAATTACGGCAGTGTCATACCCGAAAAGGAGGCCGCCGATGACGGCCACCATAACTATTCCTATAAGATAGGCAACGCTTCCTTTCTGGCTGTAATTACGACTCATTGAAAGAACCTCCGTTTGCTTCGTATTCGACCTTTAATTCCTTATAAAAAGCGGCTATGGATGTCTGAGCATAGGGGATGAGCCAAATGAAGCCGATGCCAAAGGTCAGGCAGCAAAGGAAGAACCAGCCTATGAAGCTGAGAGACAGCCAGAAGAGATCGAATTTGTGGCCTTTCATCATCATGCGGCTGCGGTGGATGGCTTCGCTGGCGCTGAGCTCCGGATTCTCCTCAAGGATGAAGTTGGTCATAGCGTAGGAGAATATCTTGATGATGCCGGGAATGATAAAGAGCAGAGTCCACAGATAAAGGAGGATATATTTAAGGAAGTAACCCCATACCTTGTGCCAGAAATTGTTGAAAGCAATCTTGAACATGTTCTGGGGAATCGCGTTGTCCCCTTCCAGCAGAACCCTCATGCTGTTGTCATAGCCAATGGAGAGAGGGCCGAAGAGCAAAATGAGGGCAATGAAAGAAATGCTGGAGAACTTGAGGATTTTGCCGTAAATGCTCATCATTGCGGCAATGTCGCCGGAATATGCGGCATCCTGCAAGGTATCGGCCGTTGAAATGGACGAAAAGGTTGACGGACCGCTGAAAAGGCAGGCCACGAAAAAGAAAACCAGTGTAGCCAGAGCGGCTTTGCCCCAGTTTCCGCGCAGTGCTTCCAGGGCCGCATTCTTAAAATATTGGTTGCTTTTCATATAAAGTTGGTGTTAATGCTGTCAATTATACTTGACAAATTTACTCTTTTTTTGGATATTTGTACTATAAAACTTAACAATAACCATGTCAACTACACTGATTATCCTTATCGTGGTCATTGCCCTTCTGGTTCTTTGGGTAATTTCCGTACAGAATTCACTGGTAAAGAACGACGAATTTTGCAACAATGCGCTGAAGCAGATCAACGTCCAGCAAATCAGCCGTTACGACGCCCTCCAGGCCCTGATCAAGCTCACCAGGGAGTATTCTTCCTATGAGGCCGATACCCTCCAGAAGATCGTGGAAGCCAGGAAAATAACCTCTTCCCCTTCCCCCACGGCCGAGCAAATCAACGAAAATGAGAAGGCCCTCCAGGAGATTGGCGCCAAGCTCATCGCAGTTGCCGAGGCCTATCCCGACCTGAAGGCCAGCCAGAACTACCAGCAGACAATGAAGGACATCAAGGACTACGAAGAGAACGTACGCCTTGCCCGCATGACCTACAACGACACCGTCACCCGCTACAACCAGCAGGTTCGCTCTTTCCCCGTGTCGATTGTAGCAGGCATCCTGGGCTTTGCAAAGCGTGACTATCTGGCCGACGACGTCTCCAAGAAAGACTATCCCACCATCTGATGAAACGCCTTACAGCCATTGCGCTGGCCGTCCTCCT
Source organism: uncultured Bacteroidia bacterium (assembly GCA_902772985.1). GTDB lineage: Bacteria > Bacteroidota > Bacteroidia > Bacteroidales > UBA932 > Cryptobacteroides. Next base: position 3,794 of record CACYCP010000038.1, read on the forward strand.
TTGCTGGAGCGCGGCGGCGCAGCGTATTCGTGACGTGGACATCCTGGTAGAGCTCCAGCAGGATGGATCGGCCTGGATTACCCAGACTTGGGACGTAAAGACCGTGAGTGGAACGGAATGGTACATGCCCATCGACAATCTGGGCCCAATGAGCGTCAGTTCCCTGTCAGTAACGGAAAACGGCACCCAGTTCCAAAGCCTTGGAAACAACTGGGACGTGGACAGAAGTTTTGAGTGGAAAAGCGGGAAATGCGGCATTGTCCAAAAAAGCGACGGCGTGGAGCTATGTTGGGGACTGGGATGGCATGGAGACCATAAATGGACGGCGCGATTCCTGGTTACCGGCCTTGTCCAAGCCTTCGACGATGCCGACGGCTTCAATTTCATGTTCATCAACCCCGGTCTGCCGGCGGCTCCGGAACACGCCAAAGTGACCATAGTCCCGGCCTTCGACTGCCCGCAGTGGACCTACGACAACACCCGCGTCTGGGGCTTCGGCTTTTACGGAGACATTAACGTGGTGGATGGAAAGGTGGTTGCCGAATCGTCAGAAAGTTCTTCATACAACAGCAAGCTCATCGCCCTTGTAAAATTCGAGAAGGGCCTGTTCTCCCCTGCCGTTACACGCGGAGGGGACTTCCAGACCTTCCTTGACAGGGCTCTGGAAGGCAGCAGTTACGGGGAAGATGAAAAGTTCTCCTGGATCATAGGCCTGCTCTCCTTCCTTCTTGTCTTCGGCCCCATTCTCTATGGCATTTATGCCTGGATAGCATCGACCCTTGGTTACAAGTACAAGAAGTCTCTGTTTGGGAGAAGCCGGATTACCGACTGGTACCGGGATGTGCCTCTGGAGAAGAATCTTTTTGCATCGGCCTTCCTGCTGGCAAAGGGGCACCGTTTCAAACTGGCGACATCGCCGAACAATGTGATTGGGGCGTTTTTCTTGCGCTGGATAATGGACGGAAAGGTGAAAGTGATGCCGGATGCGAAGAGCGAAAAGAGGGTTAACCTGCTGTTCTCGAAGGATGTATCCTTCACGGACGACTTAGAGAAAGACCTTTATAATATGGCTCTGAGTGCCGCCGGAGACAACCTCCTTCTGGAAACGAACGAATTCGAAAAGTGGTCAAAGAAGAATTACAACAAGCTTCTTGCCTGGCCCGACAGGGCGTACGCACGCGGTCGCAGCTGGTTCAGGGACAAAGGCTACTTCTTAAAGGATGACGTTTGCAACACGGAGGGAGCAATTCAGGCTTGTCACGTCATTGAGTTCAAGAACTTCCTGAACGATTTCACCCTTAGCAAAGAAAGGGGCGCCATCGAGGTGGGAATGTGGAAAGACTATCTTGTCTATGCTCAGCTATTCAATATTGCCGATAAGGTAGCAGCGCAGTTCAAGAAGCTCTATCCCGCTCAGCTTCAGGAACTTTCCGAATCGGTCGGGGTCGATACTTCAACCCTGATTTATACGATGAATTGGACCGGCCGGATGAGTAACGGCGCATTTACCAGTGCGGCGTCACACGCTGCCGGAAGCATATCTGGAAAAGGTGGCCATACCTCCTTCGGCGGTGGCGGAGGCTTCTCCGGCGGAGGTTTCGGTGGCGGAACCCGATAACGCTTGAAAAAAATCCAAAAAAAATTTGCGGGTTTACAAAAAGTTTGTACCTTTGCAGTCCCATTTGAAAAAGTGGGACTTTTTTACGAGTTTTTTGACAATACTGAAAGACAAAAAAGTACAAGCAAGCACGTACAATAATACGAGCGTCAGTTTCTTTATAATAGAAACGTTTGCGAGACATTTTTTCTGAGCACAACGCAGTAATCAGGAAAAAAGTTCGCAA
>CACYCP010000039.1 GCA_902772985.1 uncultured Bacteroidia bacterium
ATACCCTGGCCGTCGGCCGGTTCGATACCCTCGGCCTTTTCCATCACCACGTCGGAGTACATCATGATGAGGCGGCGATATGCATCATATACGAAGCGGGGGTTGCCAGTCTTCTTGATGAGTCCGGGGATGGTCTTGGAGCAAAGGCCGATGTTCAGGATGGTGTCCATCATGCCGGGCATGGAGGAACGGGCGCCGGAACGGCAGCTCACCAGGAGCGGATCGTCGGCATCGCCGAATTTCTTGCCCATTATCTTCTCCGTGGCTTCCAGAGCGGCCGCCACTTCCGATTTCAGTTCGGGGGTGTATCCGCCGCCAAGCCTATAATACTCCGTGCAGCATTCTGTAGTGATGGTGAAGCCGGCGGGCACAGGCATGCCCAGAAGGTTCATTTCTGCAAGGTTGGCACCCTTGCCACCCAGAAGTTCGCGCATCTTTCCATCGCCCTCGGCGTGCTTACCGCCAAAACGATAGACTCTTTTCTTGATTTGTGACATGTGATTTGGTTTATAATTAGTATTTATTTACATCTAAATCGTGCAAATATACTAACTATCCCTCAAATTTCCGAATTTTTTTAACCGCCAGTCCACCCTGCAATGTCCCAGGGGGTAAAATCATAGTTGAGAGGCTTGCCATAGCACTTTTCGTAGCAACGGACCTTGGCCTCATAATCCAGTTTGCACATGCGGAAACTGTTTTCCCTTTCACTCAGGAATCGGTCCGGAAAAATGGGGTCCAGCACATGCAGGATAAGCTTTACGTCATTGAAACCGGGAGCTATTTCCTTGCCGGGAATCTCCTCCATCTGCACGAAAGCGGGGACCAGGGGAACACCCATGCGGGCGGCGAAAAGATATGCTCCGCGCTTCCCCGGACGGGGTTTCCGGTAATTGAACCACATCTGCTGCTCGGGATAGATGAGAATGAGGCGGCCAGCATCCAGGTGCGAATGCATGAGGGAAAGGAATTTCCCTCCCATATAAGACGGCTCGCTGATAATAGGGATAAGGTCTATATTCCTGAGGACGAAGCCATTAAGTCCCGGCATGACGAAATTCTTCCCCTGGCTCACCGCAACAAGGCGGCCATGGCCGCTGTCCTTCGATAGTCGGCGGAGTATGCCATTGTCGAAGGGATTGAAGTGATTGGAAGTTATAAAAGCAGGACCGTCCGGCAGCCTTTCCGCACCCACGATTTCGTTTATCCCATCGCTCCACAGTCTGCACCAGATGTCCACAATGGTGCGCGCGGCAAACCTTTTTAATTTATATGAGGCCGATTCCAACTTGGAGACATAGTCCAGGATATCGGCCTTGAGCGCCTGGGGCGAAATGTCAGGATCGAAGGGCTCCACCGCATCGTTAAAGCGGCCTTCGGCGACAGCCTTCCGGATATTGTCGATGGCTGTTTCGCGACCTGGAGTTACTAGGAGCATAGCCGAAGTTCCTTGCGGGAAGAAATGATGCTTCGGAAAGACTGGGGTGCAGAGGTAAGACGGACCGCCATTTTAATGAGTGCGGCAACTGCGTTCTTGTATTTTCGTACAGCTTTTACATCTTGCAGGAAAGCGCGGCGGGCCAGGACAATCTGCCTGAAGAAGCCGCTATGGCGGGCATATTTCCAGAAAAGCTCGCCATAAGGCACAATCTCGTTAAGCCATGGCTTGGTGCTAAGATTGAAGTGGATGATATGAGGGTTTTCCATATCGGGAAGGCATTCGGAAGGCATCGCGTTCCAATTGGGATCCAGGTACATGATACCGCCCCAGCAAAGGGTATTCAGGTAGTCTTGGTCGGGTGCCACGGCTTCCAGGGAGTATTTCTCTACACACTCCAGGAAGCGGCCGCTCAAGTCCATTTCCCTCAGGCGTTTGCAGTTAAGCAGAAGCACTCCGGAATTCACATAATTACGATGGTCCACGCCTACATAATTATCTATATAGTTCAGGAAAGGGGCAATGTTCTGGATGGAATAATCGGCCACGGCGCCCAGTAGGTAATGGCCCAGGGGTTCTTCCCAAAGCTGGGAGATGTCGCCGGGAACAACAATGTCGCAGTCCAGGTAGATGGCCTTGTCATATTGAGGGAAAAGTACCGGAATGAAAAGACGGAAGTAGATGGTAAGAGAAGAAAAAGCCCCGAAGCAGTGCTCCTGCAAGTTTTTCACGCCCGGAAGGGCCAGCAGGCGTTCCGTAAGGGGATAAAAACCAATCTGGAAGTCCTCGTCGGAAAAAGCCAGGAGCTTTTCGCGGCTGGGCTCGGAAATGTCGTCGCTAAGGATGTGAATCCTGTATGTATATTCCTTGGATGCGTTGTCCTTGATGGAAGCAAGGGCCGTTGCAAGGTAAGGCGAATAGGAATCATTGACTGAAAAGAAAATGGGAACGATTGTTTTCATAAGTTTTGCCATTTGGTTTCAACACAAAATTACCTTCTTTGCAAGGCTTCGGGAAATAAATGTTACAGGGACGAATAAAATGTGACGAAAACTGCTATTTAGGGATAAAACTGCCGATTTTGGGACGAATAATGAAATTTTTGTATATTTGTCACAGTAAAATAGTGACATATGAAACCTATTTCAAGAAGCTTTTACAAGATGCCGGTCAACATTATTTTTTTCGTCGGCGTACCGCTCTTCTACTTCCTGTTCGTACTGGCATACCGGCCTTTTGAATTTGAAAATTTCCTGGCTACCCCGTTCGATAAATATAGTCTGAATCTCATTGTTACATCCCTTATCGTGCTTGGAGTGATGAGCTTTTCCAGGATGCTGCTTTTCATCCTTAGGCGCACCATAGACCTTAACTGGTCCCTGTACATATTATGGTGCACCGGGGAGGCGGTTTTCGCCGGCCTTTTGATGTCAATCCCGCTTGGAATAGGCTGGGCGGCCGAAAGGACCTATTACAATGTAATGACATATTGCGTGCTTTACACCGCCGGAATACTGGTATTCCCGCTTGCCATAATATCCATGGCGGTCCAGCTTCAGGTACTGGAGATGCGGAAAACCGGGACTCCGCTTATTGACGAGCGTAAGCTTATCCGCTTTCACGACGAGCAGAAACGCCTGAAGATAGTGCTTTCCTCCGATGCCATCCTGTACATCCAGTCCGAGGAAAATTACGTGCACATCTTCCATCTCGAAAACGGCAGGCTCCGGAAATTCACCCTTCGCTCGTCCATGCGTGCGTTGGAAGAGCAGCTCCAGAGCCACGGCCTGGTGCGCTGCCACCGTTCCTATTTCATCAATCCGGAGAGGGTGGAAATCCTGAGAAAAGATTCGAACGGTTATTTCCAGGCCTATTTGGACCATGACGGAGCTCAAAGCATTCCGGTATCAAGAAATTATTATCAGGAGCTTACCTCCCGCCTGCCTTAAATATTGTGAATTTGAGGCAAAATTTGTACATTTGTAGAGTTGACATATAAGTACTATGGCTAAAACAAACGAAGAACTGAAAATCATTTCCACACAGGTACGCAGGGATATCCTACGTATGGTATGCATGGCAAAATCGGGGCATCCGGGCGGCTCAATGTCGTCGGCCGATTTCCTTACCGCCCTGTATTTCAACCAGATGAAACACACCCCCAAGGATTGGACCAGGGATGGCAAGGGACAGGATGTATTCATTATCTCGGCCGGGCACCTTACGCCGGTCTATTATTCCTTGCTAGCCAGGACTGGTTATTTCCCTGTAGAGGAACTGGCCAGCTTCCGCCAGATGGGAACGCGCCTTCAGGGCCATCCTTCAGTAAGGAAGGGGCTCCCGGGCATTTTCCAGGCGTCCGGTTCGCTGGGACAGGGACTTAGCGCCGCAACCGGTGTCGCCCTGGGCAAAAAGCTGGACAAGGAGGACAATTTCGTTTTCTGCCTATGCGGGGACGGTGAGTCGGAGGAAGGCCAGATCTGGGAAGCCGGCATGTTCGCCGTGTACCACCATCTGGACAATCTTATTGCAATGACAGACTGGAACGGCCAGCAGATCGACGGCCCCGTGGACTCGGTTTCCGGGATCGGCGACCTTGCCGAAAAGTGGGAAGCCTTCGGCTGGAAGGTGATTACCGCCGACGGGCACGATTTCGAATCCATCGCCAAAGCTTTCGAATTGGCAAAGGCCAACAAGGGCAGCGGTATTCCCGTGATGATTCTTTTCCGCAGCGAAATGGGCCACGGCGTAGATTTCATGGCCGGCACACATAAATGGCACGGCTCGGTTCCCAAGCCCGAACAGCTGGAAGACGCCCTCAAACAATTAGGTGAAACCCCTCTTGGAGATTTTTAATATGAAAAAATATACTGATACAGGTAAGAAAGACACCCGCAGCGGATTCGGCGCGGGCCTTCTGGAAGCCGGCAAGGCCAACCCCCGCGTCGTAGCTCTCACCGCAGACCTCAAGGGTTCCCTTAAAATGGACGCTTTCGCCGCCGAATTCCCGGAGCGTTTCATCCAGTGCGGCATTGCCGAAGCCAATATGGTGGGCGCGGCTGCAGGTCTGGCCATCACCGGAAAAATCCCCTTTGTGGGCTCCTTTGCCGAATTCGTAACCGGCCGCGTGTACGACCAGATACGCCAGGAAGTGTGCTACGGCTGCACAAACGTGAAAATCGCATCGTCCCACGCCGGAATCACCCTGGGTGAAGACGGCGCCACCCACCAGACCATGGAAGACATCGCCCTTATGAGGGCTCTCCCCGGAATGGTGGTCCTGAACCCCTGCGACTACAACCAGACCGTGCAGGCAACAAAAGCCGCCGCCGAATACGACGGACCGGTGTACCTCCGTTTCGGTCGCCCGTCAGTGCCAAATTTCACAAATGCCGAAGAGCCTTTCGTCATTGGCAAGGCAATCATCATGAACGAAGGGGCCGATGTCACAATTTTCGCCACCGGCCACACGGTTTGGGAGGCTCTCCTTGCCGCCGAAGCTCTGGAAGCCGAAGGAATCCAGGCCGAAGTGGTGGATATCGCCACCATTAAACCGCTTGACGACAAGGCGGTTATCGCGTCGGCAAAGAAAACCGGCGCAGTAGTTGTTGCCGAAGAGCACAACCTTGCCGGCGGCCTTGGCGAGGCCATAAGCGGAGTGCTTGCCGGCGGCTGCCCCACCCCCGTGGAGTTCGTTAACGGACAGGACCGCTTCGGCCAGTCTGGCACGCCTTCTGCATTAATGGCCGCGTATGGCATTGACGCCCCGCACATCGCAGAAGCCACCAAGAAGGCCATAGCCCGCAAGTAATGCAAGAACTGGAACAGGTATTCAACAAAATCGTCAAAGATTACAGCGAACGGTTATATTGGCACGTGCGCCGTATGGTGAACAGCCATGAGGATGCCGATGACCTGCTCCAGGAAATATTCATGAAAATATGGACTGCGCTTCCCTCTTTCCGGGGGGAGGCGCAGCTTTATACCTGGGTGTGGCGTATCGCCACGAATGAAACGCTGAACCATCTTCGCAGGGAAAGGGTGCGCGCGTCCCTGCACTTTGGCAGTATCGATGCCGAGATGGAACGCCGTATCCAGTCCGATCCTTTTTTTGACGGCACGGCGGCCCAGCGGGAGTTTTCGAAGGCGGTTGCCAAGCTCCCGGAAAAACAGCGCCAGGTGTTCGTAATGCGCTGGTTCGACGAACTGTCGTACGAGGAAATATCGGCCATAACAGGCACGTCCGTGGGCGCCCTCAAGGCTTCCTATCACATTGCCCGCGAGAAGGTGGAATCTTCCATCAAATAATCCTCGTCTTGGTGACAATTGTTAATGTAAGTTTATTTGTTTACATTTGCAATCTACAACACTAAACCGAAACTAATTAATATAAACCAACTCTCATGAAAAAATTTTTGGCTACTCTGCTGCTTGCAGTGACTGTTTTTTCGGCTACCGCGCAGAAGAAGGAGATTGTAAAAACAGGACTTAACTTCGGCCCTCTTCCTGCTATAGGTTACAGTTCGGACCTGGGTTGGCACTATGGTGCCCTTACCGACATTTATTGGTATGGCGACGGTTCCACCTATCCGGAATATATGTGGAAAATCAATGTGGAAGCTTCCTGGTACTCCAAAGGCAATTCCGTTTACCACGCTTTTTTCGACAGCAAATATTTGATTCCTGGCGTCCGCATGTCGCTGGATCTCTCGTATTTCGGCAACAAGACCGATAATTTTTATGGTTTCAACGGCAGTTCATCACTGTATGTGGATGTGCTGGACCAGATTACCAGCGAAAAGAATAAAAAATACGATTATGCATTGATGGGACAGGGTCTTTACCTGATGAAACGCAATATCCTCCGCGGTGCGGCAATGTTCCAGGGGAAGTTTGGCAGCAGCCACTGGGGCTGGGCGGCAGGCCTTACCTACTGGGGCATCTGGACCGGTCATGCCGAAAACAAGGGCCTTAGCGGATACGACAAGAAAACCAAGACTCCTGCAAACGACCTTGCCCTCTACGACATTTATGTAAGGTATGGTCTCATTCCCAAAGCTGAAGAGTACGGTGGTCATCATTTGGAAGCCAAGGCGGGCGTCGTTTTCGACACTCGTGACCACGAAAACAACCCCAGCCGTGGCACCAACCTGGAAGTTTATTTCTTTGGCTCGCCGGATATCCTGAACAAGCGCCAAGGTACCGACCG
>CACYCP010000040.1 GCA_902772985.1 uncultured Bacteroidia bacterium
ACACCCACCTTGGCGGTGACGACTTCGACCAGGTCATCATTGACTGGCTGGCCGCTGAATTCGCCTCCGAGAACGGCGGTCTGGACCTGAAGAAGGATCCCATGGCCCTCCAGCGTCTGAAAGAGGCTGCCGAAAAGGCCAAGATCGAGCTTTCCAGCCAGACTTCCACCGAAATCAACCTGCCTTACATAATGCCTGTGGACGGTGTTCCCAAGCACCTCGCAAAGACACTTACCCGTGCCAAGTTCGAGCAACTCTCCGACGCCCTGTTCCAGCGCTCAATCGCACCTTGCCGCCAGGCACTTGCCGATGCTCACATCAGCGCCTCCGACATCGACGAGGTTCTCCTGGTGGGCGGAAGCACCCGTATCCCTTACGTACAGGAACTGGTGAAGAACTTCTTCGGCAAAGAGCCCAACAAGAGCGTGAATCCGGACGAGGTTGTAGCTATCGGCGCCTCCATCCAGGGCGGCGTGCTGGCCGGCGACGTGAAGGACGTGCTCCTGCTGGATGTCACTCCGCTGAGCCTTGGTATCGAGACACTTGGCGGCGTAATGACCAATCTCATCGAGTCCAACACCACCATCCCTGCAAAGAAGAGCCAGATTTTCTCCACCGCTGCCGATAATCAGCCCGGCGTGCAGATTGTGGTTCTCCAGGGCGAACGTCCCATGGCGAAGGACAACAAGCAGATAGGCGTCTTCCATCTGGACGGCATCGCCCCTGCACCGCGCGGAGTGCCTCAGATCGAGGTTACCTTCGACATCGATGCCAACGGCATCCTGAACGTATCGGCAACCGACAAGGCAACCGGCAAGGAGCAGCACATCCGTATCGAGGCTTCCAGTGGTCTTTCCGACGCTGAAATCCAGCGCATGCGTGACGAGGCCAAGGCCAACGAGGCTGCCGACAAGGCCGAAAAGGAGCGCATCGACAAGATTAACGGCGCCGACGCCCTGACCTTCCAGGCAGAAAAGTTCCTGAAGGACAACGGCGACAAGGTGCCCGCAGACATCAAGGCCGAAGTCGAGCAGAACTGCAACCTGCTGAAGGAAGCCGTAAAGGCCCAGAACATTGCCGACATCGACCGTTACAGCGAGGCTTTGAACAAGGCTTTCGAAAAGATGTACCAGGCCGGTCAGCAGGCCCAGGGCGGCCCTCAGGGCCCGTTCCAGGGCGGTCCCCAGGGACCTTTCGGCGGCGGCCCTCAGCCCGGCGGCCCGGACCAGGGTCCTGACGAGCAGTAAAACTCCGGAAGCTACAGAAGTAAAAGTGCCAAATCAATGAAGGAGCGCACTGCGGTTTCGTAGTGCGTTCCTTTTTTGCCCCTGCGGTAAATCACATGATGCAGGGGGGCTTTCAGACGCGAATAAAGGGCATCGGTGCAGGCAACAGGGACAATGTCGTCTTCGGCCGAATGTCGGAGGACAACTTCTACGGAGACAGGCAAGGGATGAATGCTCTCCGGAGGGATGGAAAGGGAGGTGAGAGCCTCCCTCAAGCGTAGAATGTCCGGGCTTTCATGGCCGTTGAAGAAATTGGGATTAAGGTATGAATGGATGTCCGTGCCGTATTCCCGGGCCAGGTCCAGCGGGCTCGTAAACCCTCTGGAAATGGTTTCATATTCTTCCAGCACCCTTCCGCAAAACAGCTGGGACGGGTCCAGTCCGGTATCCTTCCAGCTGTTCAGGCTTCGGACAAGACCGGGATAAAACAAATAGCTTATTCCCCCGCGCGAAAGAATCAGGTCGAAGGCGAGTGTCGGATTATATGCCCCGCCGCCCAGGCAGACAGCTTTCAGGTGTACGTTGCTTTCCGGCTTGTCGGCGTAATGATAGGCTAGGGCCAGGGCATTGGGAGCCCCCAGTGAATAGCCAAAGATGAAAGTCTTGCGGGGGAGTTTCTTGTCCAGATGCTTTGAGAAATATTCGGCGGCCGCTTCCCTAAGGTGGGCCGATACCAAGGCGCTGTTTTCACTCATCTGATAGGCTATGTCCAGGCTGTCCGTCGCTCCATAGCCGATATTGTCCGGAATCAGAGTCACATATCCTAAAACGGAGGCCAGCACCTCGGTCGTATACAAGCGTGAACTGCCGCAGAGGAACTTTTCGCGGTTATATGGCGACATTTCCACCGTTCCCCGCCACCATCCGTGTTCGGGATAGGAAACCAGTCCGGATGCGATGACATCCCTTCCCTTCGGATCTACGGTGTGATAAGTGAGCGCAACGCAGCGGATTCTCCTTTTAATGAGTTTGAGGAGCCGGAAGGCATGGGCAAGGTCTTTCTTCTGTACGTCCAGCCCAAATTCCAGGACGACCGAGTCGATTTGCTGCTCAAGGGTAAGCGTCTGCTGCCCGAGTACCGACACCAGCCGTTCCTGCGCGTGCAGGAGCGCGGCTGAATAAACCAGCACCAGGCAGATGACTATTCTCCTTGTAATCAATGACATTCCTTCAGTGGTCTAAAACCCTTGCAAGTTAGCAAGAATAATGTTATTTTTGCAATTAAATTAAAACTTTTGCACTGCGAAAGAACCAAACGACTGTCGGCCGAAACCTCCGAAAATTGGTATTTCGCTTGCAAAGCTCAAATTTATTTTAGATAGATTGTATGGGAAGAATAATCCTTACCGGTGACCGTCCTACCGGGAAATTGCACCTGGGGCATTATGTTGGCTCGCTGCGTAACAGGGTACTGCTGCAGAATGAGGGCAATTACGACCGCATGTTCGTTTTTATTGCCGATGTCCAGGCCCTTACCGACAATGCCGACAACCCGGAAAAAGTACGTCAGAACATCATCGAAGTGGCCCTGGACTATCTTTCCTGCGGTCTAGATCCGGAGAAAGTTACGCTGTTCATCCAAAGTCAGATACCCGAATTGCACGAGATGACACAGTTCTTTTCGAACCTGGTCACTGTCCAGCGCCTCCAGCGCAATCCCACCGTGAAAACGGAGATGGCCCTCCGCGGCTTTGAAAGCGGCGCTACGGACGATAACCGCCGTGGACTTCCCGTGGGATTTTTTACCTATCCCATTTCCCAGGCGGCCGATATCTGCTTCTGCAAAGCCACCACGGTGCCGGTGGGGGAGGACCAGGAACCTATGATAGAGCAGTGCAGGGAGATTGTGCGCAGCTTCAACGGTACTTATAAGTGCGACGTTCTGGTAGAGCCGGATATCCTTCTCCCTTCCAACCAGGCCTGCCGCCGCCTTCCCGGAACGGACGGAAAAGCCAAGATGTCAAAGTCCCTGGGCAATTGCATCTACCTTTCCGACGATCCCAAGGAAGTGGAAAGAAAGGTGAAGGGAATGTTCACGGACCCGGGCCATTTAAGGGTGGAAGATCCCGGCAAGGTGGAAGGAAATCCCGTTTTTACCTATCTGGACGCATTCTGTGAGGATGGTGACTTCGCTCGCTTCCTGCCCGAATATGCAAATTTGGACCAGCTCAAGGACCATTACCGCAGGGGTGGACTCGGAGATATGAAGTGCAAGAAATTCCTTCTCAACGTGCTTAACGACCGGCTGGAACCCATCCGCGCCCGCCGAAGTGCTTACGAGCGGGATATTCCTGCCGTTTACGAAATCCTTCGCAAAGGGTCGGAGGCTGCCCGCGAGGTGGCCGCCGAAACCTTGCACCAGATGAAGGATGCCATGCAAATCAATTATTTCGACGATGCCGCTCTCATTGCAGCGCAATCGGCAAAATACAGCCAATAATTTTATTTTGGAAAGAATGAAACGAATGTTCCTTCTTGGCGCCCTCCTTTGTGCCGTTATCTCCTGTGGAGAGAAAACCGTCGAGAAACCCGACATCTGCGCCCATCGCGGATTCTGGCACTGCGAAGCTGCGCAGGATGCCGAAAATTCCATCGCATCGCTGCGCCTGGCCCAGGAAAACGGTTTGTGGGGCAGCGAAATGGATATCCACCTCAGTGCCGACGGTGTCGTAGTGGTTAATCACGACCATATCTTCCACGGTTTGGTAATTGCTGAACACAGCTATGAGGAACTTGCGGCGGCAGGAAAACTGAAAAACGGCGAGTCGCTTCCCACCTTCGAGGAATATGCTGCTCAGGGTAAACTGTCTCCCTGCGTGCTGGTGGTTGAACTCAAGCCCCAGCCTACCCGTGAAGGAGCCGACAAGCTTCTGGACAATACTGTCCGGATCCTGAAGGAGGCGGAAATATTTGACCCCTCCCGTGCCATGTTCATCTCCTTCGACCTGGAACTTTGCAAGCGGATTGGGGCCGAATATCCTCAGTTTACCAACCAGTATCTTGGCGGACGGCTTTCTCCATCGGAGCTCAAGGAAATTGGTATCAACGGCCTGGACTACCATTTTTCAGAGTTTCGTGCCCATCCTGAATGGGTTGAAGAGGCGCACTCCATTGGGATGAGCGCGAATGTCTGGACCGTGGACAATCCGGAGGACATGGCTTGGCTCATCGGCCTTGGAGTTGACAGCATCACAACCAATGAGCCGCTTCTTTTAAGAAGTGTCATCAAAGAGAATAACGTGACAAAAAACACTAACTAAACTAATTAATCAACTATGTTTTTCCAAGTTTATGGGGCTAATGCCCTGTCTCAGTGGGGAATGATGATAGTGGTCCTCCTGGGCCTCATCCTCCTCAACGAGTTCGCCCGTCGCACCAAACTGGGCGGTATCATTACCTTCCTGGCCGTTCCTTTGGCACTTACCGTTTATTTCCTGGCCATTTGGATTGGCGTAAGGACAGGTAAACAGTGGGCCCTAGAAAACCAGACGCATGTCTATATGGCGGGCTGGTTCCACTATGCCAAGCTGTACGCTGCCACCGCAGGGTGTATCGGCTTTATGATGATTAAATATAAATGGGGCATTGGCGCCAAGCACTGGTTCAAGCCTTTCCCTTTCATCATCGTGGCTATCAACATCCTGATTGCCTGCGTTTCCGACTTCGAAAGCGCGGCGATGGGCTGGAACAAGTGGTGGCTCACTTCCGAAGGCGTATGGCAGTACGGCGGCTGGCACAATGTGTTCAACGGCGTTGCCGGCATAATCAACATCTTCTGTATGACCGCCTGGTGGAGCGTTTGGCCTTCAAAAGATAAGAAAGATATGATTTGGGCCGACATGACCTGGGTCTATATTGTCATCTACGACATCTGGAACTTTGCATATACCTACAACTGCCTGCCAACTCACAGCTGGTACTGCGGCGTTGCCCTTCTGCTTGCACCTACCGTGGCAGCCCTCCTTTGGAACCGCGGCGGCTGGATCCAGAACCGTGCCAACACCCTTGCCATCTGGTGCATGTTCGCTCAGGTATTCCCCCTGTTCCAGGAAACCTTCATGAACGGCAAGCAGTGGTTCAGTTGGGCTACTCTTCCCGTACTGTACCCTCAGGGAGCTGAAACCATCTCTAAGCTTTACGAGGTTGCCGGCATAACCAGCCAGACTGTGACTCCTGAAATCGTCGGCACAACTGTCGATCCTTCAGTCGTTGCCGCCAATCCGTCCATGATGCTCTTTATCAGCGCCCTGGCCCTGGTGACCAACATCGCTGCCTTGTGCTGGATTATCGCCATCTCCAGGAAGCGCCACATCAATCCTTACAAGCAGGATGTATTCGTGGACCAGAAGTACTACAAGGATGCTATAGCCCGCGCCGTGGTAGATTAAGCTTAGTGCCGCTTAAGTTGCTGATTACAATCAACTTGCTGAAATCTCTCGTTCGGATTTCGAACGAGAGATTTTTGTAAGTGTCTGTGTGTAAGGCGGTTAAGTGGCACGGACTATTCGTAATAGGCTTTCAGGGCGGCGATGTCGCTGTCTGAAAGGACATCGGCAGTGAGGATGAACTCGTCCATTTGCGCAGCGAGGTGGTCTCCGTAAGTGCCTAGACCATCCTGGCCGATGCTAAGGACCAGGGCATCGAAGCTCACATCTTGCAATGCGGCCGGAATATCGCCCCAGCTTTCCAAGACAAAATCCTCGTATATTCGAACTTCGTGTTTCTGGCGGTCCACAACCAGGATTACGTGCATCCAGCCCTCCTTGAAGTCGATGGGCAAGGCCGCCACCACATCCATCCGCTGGTTTTTGTCCTTACTGCCCGCGTTGAATTTGATGTCGCTTTCCCTAAGGGATAAGACGAAACCGTCATTAAGGCCACTCTTCCAGTCCTTGTTGGAAAGCAGGCAGGGGTCTCCGGAAACGCCTTCTGTCTTGAGCCAGAATGATGCAGAGAATGAGCCCGTACCTACTTTTACGTTTTCCATGGTGATATAACCGTCGTCCAGGGCGACGCCTTTACCGTAATAGGCATCATAATAGTAGAGTTTGCCGTGGGGGAAAGTGTTGACTTTCTGGAAGGCATCCGACTCCCCGCCGTCCAAAGGAAGGTAGGCAACGACCTCGTGGCCTTTAAGCAATGCCTTGACCTTGCTAAGGGCGGGCGTTTCTTCGGTCTGGTGCTTGCGGTTAGGGGAAATCGGGATTTCCGCCTCCTTGTGCTCCCCGCCCTTTACATCCCAGAAAACCCCCGTGGGAACGCGTGAGGTCCAGCTCTCCGGAACTTCCAGCCCCAAAGCATAGGCCGCAATGGCTGCAATGTCACGGTTATCGGCATCAATGATAGGATTCTTCTTGTCCACCGTCTTTCCGGCAACGCCCAGGAAAACATGGAGTTCGGCATCCGTATCGCCTCCGTGGCTTCCGCCGGGTGTTCCGCCATGGTCGGTGACGACCATGAGCAGGGTGTCATCCAGGGTGCCTTTCTCCTTCAATGCCTTGTGAATTATTCCAATCAAGGCATCTACGGTGCTAAGGGTGGCAAGATGCGTCCCCGAACCATATCCGCTGCCATGACCGGCACCGTCAACGGAGTCGAAATGCACGAAGAGCAGAGTCGGGCTGCTGGTTTCCAGATATTCCAGAACATGGGAAGCAACGGCGGGATCGCTTCCCCCATTCCATTTCTCTACGCCAATCCCGTCTTCCACAATGCCGATGTTTACGGCCGACCAGTTGCAGAAGGAAGCCAGCGGAGCGGAGGGCCTTGCTTCTCTCACAAGCCGGAAGATTGAGGGATAAGGGCTGTCCGGGGGATACGGCCGGCTGGCGACGATCTGGTTGGTCAGCCGATGAAACTCCGGCAATACTCCATGCAGCATGGAACCCCAGTTCTGGGCGCTGATGGTGGGATAGACTGCCTTGGCATCATAGGTATAGGTCCCCATCTCCATTATTGCATCGACACAAGGGGTCTCGGTATCCTTAAAAAAAGTTCCTGCGCCGTCCACCCCAAGAATCACGACGTGCTTATAGGCACCAAAGGACGTCACCTGTTTCGGTTCAGGGTCAGGCTCCGGCTCAGGAGTATCATCTGCCCTTTGGCATCCTGCAGACAGGGCCATCAAAGCGAGCGATATAATCCAAAAGAATCGTTCCATAACTCTATAGCTCATCAAGCGTGCAATATACGAATTTCCTTCCTGTTTTCAAAAAGGAGCAGCCAGGTGGGAAAACGTGGTAGGTGGGGACCGGGCTAAATAAATAGGGAGAAAAAATAAATATTGACTTTTTTTGTTATTTGGGAGAAAAGACCTATATTTGTGTGTTAACTAGTAAAGGACAATTTATGTCAAAAAACATTTTAACCACTTTTTTAATGTATTAGCACAAAACCTTATATTATTCGTTTCACGAACAATTCCTAAACCAATTATAACACCAACTTTTAAACAAACATTATGATTTCCAAAAAACTGTTTGGGTTGTTTGCAGGGCTGATGTGCCTTGCAGCAACGTTCGGGGCTAGCGCCCAGAACCTGACAGTGCGTGGAACCGTGTCGGATGCCGTGGGTCCCGTAGTGGGAGCCGTGGTCCTGTCCGGCACTGCCAGCGCTGTCACGGACATTGATGGTAACTATACCATCAGCGTCCCGTCCAATGCGGTCCTCGAGGTCTCCTGCCTGGGTTATGTGCCCCAGCAGATTCCCGTGAACGGACGTGCCAACATTAACATTGTCCTGGAAGAGGATGCCGAAGTCCTGCAGGAAGCCGTGGCCCTGGGTTACGGCGCCCAGACCAAGAAGAAGGACCTGTCCGCTTCCGTGGGTATCGTAGGAAACCCCGACAAGATTGCCGAGCGTCCCGTGACCTCCATCACCCACATGCTCCAGGGCCAGATTCCCGGTGTTGTGGTTTCCAACAACGGTGGTAACCCCAACAGCGGCGCCAGCCTCCTCATCCGTGGCCAGGGTTCACGTAACGGCGACTCCGTGCTGTGGGTTGTTGACGGCGTTCCCGGTGCATCCGTCTATTCCATGAACGACATCGAGAGCATCGTCGTCCTGAAAGACGCCGCCTCCGCCGCTATCTATGGTGCCACTTCCGGTGCCGGCGGCGTTATCCTCGTCACCACCAAAAAGGCCAGCAAGGGCATTCATGTGGAGTATGACGTGGTGGCCGGCGTGCGCAGCGCTTCCAACCTGCCCGAACCCCTCACGGCCGAGGAAGAAATCCGGATGAAGACCATCTCCCACCAGAACGCGGGCATCTCCCTGCCTACCGGTTGGGATACCACCGTCAACCCGTGGGTGGGCGTGCAGCGCACCAACTGGATGGACGAAATTTTCCGCGTGGCTCCCTACCAGCGTCATAGCGTAACCCTGAACTACGGTACCGACGTGTTCAAGAGCCGCCTCACCTTCTCCTACCAGGATAACCAGGGTGTCCTGAAAAACACCTACAAGAAGAACCTGGCTGTCCGCTTCAAGGGTGAATATGACATGAACAAGTGGCTCAAGATTACGGAGACCTTGTCCTACGACGACGGCTGGGGCCGCAGCGTAGACGACAGTTCGGCCCATACGGGTGTCCTTCTGTCCGCTCTCTGGATGCCGCCGTCCGCAGAAGCTTATGCCTCTGCAGGTCCTTATGCCGGTTCCTTCGGCGGTACCACCACCGAGGATCCCGAGTACATTGCCCAATACGGTTCCAACTTCGCCGATATCCACGGTGACGTTGTAAACCCGCTGCGCATGCTGTATGCCGGCGACCAGTGGGGCCACAACGTGGATTTCTGGAGCACCACCGGTCTCCACATCACGCCCATCAAGGGCCTCAAGCTTTCCAGCCTCTTCACCATCGACGTTAACAACGCAAACTACAAGAGCTTCAGCCCCCGCCGTCCCGAGGTAGGTAAGCCTTCTACCACCAACTCCCTGAACCTGAGTGCTTCCCGTGCTTTCAAATGGATCAGCGAAAGCACCATCACTTATGACCGCACCTTTGGCAAGCACAGCGTGGGTGCCCTGGGCGCTTTCACACTGAACCATTGGGAGCAGCAGGGCTTTGGCGGTTATGGCGTGGACCTGGCCGACGAGTCGGCGAAGTTGCAATTCATCAACTTCGCTTCCAGCAGCAAATTCGACAGCGATTACTTCAACGGTCCCGACCGCAACATCGCTTTCGTAGCCCGTGCTTCCTACAGCTATGACGACCGCTACTTTGTTACCGCCTCCTGGCGCCGGGACTATGCCGGCCGTCTGCCGGACGCACACAACCATGGTGACTTCCCGGCCGTGACCGGTGCCTGGAAGGTTTCCAGCGAGCCTTTCTTCCCCAAGAACGACGTGGTGAACCTCCTCAAGATCCGTGCTTCCTGGGGCCGCGTGGGTAATCTGGGCTCCATCGGCATGAACTACAAGTCCAACACCCTGAGCAAGAGTAACTGGAATGAGGCACCCAATTACGGCATTGATGCAGGCCAGACCTTCGGAACTTTCTGGTATCCGGCCAACGCCATCAACAGGGAACTCACCTGGGAAACCTCAGAGACCATCGACGCCGGTCTGGATGTGGATCTCCTGAACGACCGCCTGTCCCTGAGCGCCGACTATTATTACAAGCGCACCTTCAACCTCATCCAGGACCAGACCATGGGCTGGCCCCAGACCATCGGCCGCAACGCCATGAAGGTGAACCAGGGCGAGATTGCCAACACCGGTATCGAGCTCATGGCCAGCTGGAAGGACAATATCGGCAAGGACTTCAGCTACCATGTGAGCGCCAACTTCGCCTACAACAAGAACACCGTGATTTCCACCGGTATCCTGGATGATGAAGGCAACCCCGGCAAGTGGACCGGTGGTGGTGACTGGGGCGGCGTGCCGTGGCTCTATCAGAGCGAACCCGGCCAGCCGCTGAACTCTTTCTTCGTAATCAAGACCGACGGTATTTTCCAGAGTTGGGAAGACGTGTATGACCACCAGCATGAAGGCAAGCTCATCCAGCCCAACGCCCAGCCCGGTGACCTCAAGTTCGTCGACTACAACAAGGATGGCAAGATTGACACCAACGACCGTCAGTATGTAGGTTCCGCCATGCCCAAGCAGACCTTTGCCTTCTCCTTCGGTTTCAACTGGAAGGGTCTGTATGCAGACGTAATGTTCCAGGGCGTAGCCGGCAATAAGATCGCCTATGTGGGTAAGTCCCGTATCCTTTCCGATGTGGAAGGTAACTTCTCCCGCGCCAAGGAAATCTTCAATTCCTGGAGCCCTGAGAACCCGCACACCTATCTGCCTCGCCTCTCCACCAACGACCCGAACGGCAACTACAGCCAGCCGTCTGACTTCTATATTGAGGATGGCAGCTATCTCCGCCTGAAGAACGTGACCATCGGTTACGACCTTACCAGTATTCTCCGCAAGGTTCCTCATTTCGCCGGACGGAACAGCTCCTGCAGCGTCTATTTCAGCGGTGAGAACCTCCTTACCTTCACCAAGTACTCCGGCATGGATCCGGAAGTGGGGGGTTACGATACCATCAAGTATCCGGTTTCCCGTGTGTTCGCCATCGGTGTTAAGATCAACTACTAATCGCCGTTCATAATATGAAAAAGTATATTTCCATTTTATTTGCTGTCCTCGGCATCCTGAGCGTATCCTCATGTGCCAAGTTCTTGGACTATTCATCCAAGGGCTCACCCACCGAGGACCAGTTCTTCCTGACCGATGAACAAGCTATCGATGCGGTCAAGAGCATCTATGCCCGCCTCCCTCAGGAGAGCTTTATGGGGCGTGAATTCTACTGGGAGCAGGCGGTCGCCAGCGATATCGTCTGGGGCAAGACCCGTTCTTTCAATACGCTGGCCACCTTCGAGTACACCGGTGACGAAGGCCCCATTACGGGCGTTTTCAAAGGCGCTTACATGGAGGGCATGAACCGTTGCAACTGGATTATCAACTCCCTCTTGCAGAAGAAGGAGAATACTGCGCTCACGGCTGTTGAAACCCGTTCCCTGGGTGAGGCCTACTTTATGCGTGCCTATTATCACTTCCTCATCGCTTACCGTTACGGTACAAAGGACCTGGGTGTCCCGTTCGTAGCCTATGAGACCGTGGAAGGCGGTTACAACAACGAGATTCCTGAGCAGCAGGAAACGGTGATGAAGAACTACGAACTCATCATCTCTGACCTTCAGAAGGCCGAAGATCTCCTGCCGCGTGTGGAGGATTACGACAAGGCCAACATCGGCCGCGCCTGCAAGCAGAGCGCCGTGGCGGTGATGGCCAAGGTGTATGCCTACTGGGCCACCTGGGACAAGAGCCAGTGGCCGAATGTGATTACTTGTGTGGACAAGCTTGAGAAATCCTACGGCCGTGACCTGCATCCGGTGTTCACCGACCTCTTCGCTCCGGATGTGAGTAAGTTCTTTACCAAGGAATACTGCTGGGGCTATCCTTCCAAGGGTGGTCAGAACAACGCGGGTAACGGTTCCGTGGAATTCCCCGGTATCTCCCTGGAAGACAAGGGCTGGGGTAAGTACAACGGTTGGGGCCAGTTCAAGCCCACCCTGGATATCTACGAAGAAATGGCCAAGGACAATGTGGGCGGCGTAAAGAATGAGCGCCTGGCTGCCACCATCCTGGAATATGGCGATGTGTTCCCGTTCTTCGGTGAGGACCGCGTGTTCTGGTCGGCCGTGAATGTGGAATCCGGTTTCCAGATTTACAAGTTCCTGCAGCCTTTCGCTCCGGCAGACTGCATCGCCCGTGGCTGGGTTCTGGACAATCCTGACTGGCCTTGCACCCTGATCAACTGGCCGCTCGTCCGCTTTGCTGACTGCCTGCTGCTCCGCGCCGAAGCTTACCTCGTCGCCGGAAACGGCAGTGCCGCCGCGAAGGACATCAACCGCATCCGCGAGCGCAGCCACCTGAAGCCGCTCTCCGGTGCCGCAACCTGGACCGACCTCTATCATGAGCGTCGTTGCGAGCTGGCCTTCGAAATGGCCAACGACCACGCCTACGACTGCAAGCGCTGGGCTTATTCTGGCGCTGCGGAGATCAAGGCTCTGGCCCTGAACGAACTCAACAATCGTCCGCGCGTCCGGCACTATGCCGACCGTACCGATCCCAACTCCACCTGGGAAGAAGGCTTCTATGAGGACTATGTGAACAAGCTTCCCTGGAACGAGAAGTTCATGACCTTCCCTTATCCTTCCGAGCAGCTGAACAAGAGCGCCGGCAAGCTTAAGAATCCTCCGTCCTGGCAGTAAACTTTAAACAGATGATCAAAATGAAAAAGATATTGATTGCACTCGCCGGTATCGTCTTCCTGGTGGCAAGTTGCGCCAAGACCGACCGTTACATAGAGCAGAATCCCTATCGACTGATTGAGGATTACACGCCCCATACGGCCACTATGAACGTTCCCGGCGCCCTCACTCCCGATATGCTGTATCCATGGATCGAGGTGTCTCAGTCCGGAAATACTGCAACCTTCACCCTGCGCCGCAACACTACCGGTGTCATCCGTCGCGCAGAATTCTCCATTGCCGGTTCCAATCTGAAAGCCATCGTGAACCAGAAGGCTCACGCCTTGGACGCCTCGGTGACCACCGCCCTTGCGCGTAACGGTAACGGAGAAGCCGATATCCGTCTGAACTTCTCCACCAGCTTCATCGATGACTACACCGGTTGGGGCGTTATCTATGGTAAGGAAAACGACCGTGAAAAGGGTTTCAAACTCCCGGGATCGGGCGCTCCTTCCACCGCCGGCAATATGATTACCATTAAAGACCTGGAGATTGGTAAAGACTACTTCGTATGGGGTTATGTAACCTCCACCGAAGGCGATATCGTCTATGGCTCCAACACTACAGGTATCATTCCTCCCGTCACCGTTGATGAAGGCGACGATCTCCAGTCTATCATTGACAGCGCCAAGGAGTTCGCCGAGGTTCGCGTTGCCGCCGGTGCCAAATTCAACGGCCCCATCAAGCTCCGTGACAATGTAACCCTGAGCGGCGGCTGGGTCGACAGCTTCAATGAGCAGGATTTCTCCCAGCGCAGCATTATCGACGGTCAGAAGAAGGGCCTTTGCGTGGAATCCAAGACCAATGCCAAGAATGCTGTGATCAACGGCTTCGAACTCATCAACGGTTCCACTTCCGGTATCCAGTTCAACGGTACCCTTACCGTGGAATGGTGCCGCGTGGCCTTCTGTGAAAACTCCGGCCAGGGCGGTGGTATCTGCTGCACGGAACAGTCCGGTGACAACCTGATTCTTGCCAACAGCATCATCGAGTACAACAAGGCTGATGCCCACGGCGGTGGTGTGGCCATCAACGGTGCCGGCACCTCCATGACGGTGCTCAACTGCCTGGTCCGCGGCAACGCCTCCATCGCCCAGTACGGTTATACCGGCGCCATCCATGGCCAGGCCGGTGTACAGGCTTACGTGGTGAACAACACCTTCGTGGAGAATGTCAACTGGCGTGACGGTTCCAGTGCCACCTCTTCGCCTTGGAGCGCCGTGATGTTCCGTAACGGCGGTACCCACATCGAGTTCGTGAACAACATCGTGGCCGGCAACTGGTACTTCAAGCCGGGC
>CACYCP010000041.1 GCA_902772985.1 uncultured Bacteroidia bacterium
AAGTGGGTTTTCCGTCATCCGGGGATTTGGGTCATCGCCATTTCCACCGCCTTCCTTTATATAACCCAGCACGCCGTGAGCGACTGGGGCGTACTTTTCCTCCAGAAGCAGAAAGGCTTCAGCCTGGAGTCTGCGACAGAGATTATCGGCCTTGCCGAAATTTTCGGGGTGGCGGGAAATCTGGCGGCCGGCTGGATTTCGGACAAGCTTTTCCGGGGGAACCGTTCCAGGCCTGTGGTCATTGCCGGAGTCCTGGCGCTTGCGGGCCTCGGAGGCTTCCTTTTCCTTAAGGGCGGATTTTGGGGCAATATGTCCTATGTGGCCATTTTCAGCATGAGCTTCAGCGTCGTGTTCTGCATCGTGGCCGGCCTGATGGCCTTGGATTTCGTCCCGCGCAAGGCTACAGGCGCAGCCCTTGGTATCGTGGGCGTCTCCAGCTATGCTGCCGCCGGTCTGCAAAGCCTGGTGAGCGGCCTCCTTATAGATGGAAACTCCATTGATGGGATTTATAATTTCCTCCCGGTTTCCATATTTTGGATTATCGCGTGTTTTATTGCGTTTTCCCTGCCTGTAGTAGGTTGGAGATATCTTAGAAAGTAGTAAATTTGTGGCTTATTATGGATGTGCTTTCAATACATTGGAATGTCAATCCCACCATCTTTCATCTTGGCGGATTTGAAATAAGGTGGTACTCACTTCTTTTCGTGAGCGGCTTCATACTTGGCTGGTACATCATGAAGCATTTTCTTCTGAAAGAGAAGGTGAGTCTCACCGTACTGGACCCCGTGCTCTATATGCTACTTATCTGCACAGTAGTGGGGGCACGCCTGGGGCACTGCCTTTTCTATCAGCCCGATTATTATTTCGGCAGCTGGGACGGCTTCCTGGAGATTTTCATGCCATGGAAAGGCGGCCTGGCCAGCCACGGAGGCACCTTGGCCATATTTCTGGGCATATGGTGGTATTCCAACAAGTA
Organism: uncultured Bacteroidia bacterium; assembly: GCA_902772985.1. Taxonomy (GTDB): domain Bacteria; phylum Bacteroidota; class Bacteroidia; order Bacteroidales; family UBA932; genus Cryptobacteroides. The sequence goes on from CACYCP010000041.1 coordinate 977, forward strand.
CGGTAAGAAAAACGGCTTCGATTATGTGTGGGTACTGGACCATCTTGTAATCCCCATATCTTTCGCCGCATTTTTCATCCGCCTTGGAAACCTCTTTAATTCAGAGATTTACGGTGGGCCCACCTCTCTTCCCTGGGGCTTTGTCTTTGAGAGGAACGGGGAGACGCTCCCTTGCCATCCCACCCAGCTTTACGAGGGGCTCACCTACCTTCTCCTGGGACTTTTCCTCTTCTGGCTGTACGAGAAAAAGCTGGATAAGGTTTACCGTGGCACCTTTGTGGGCATCTTCCTTGTGGTATGCTTCGGCAGCCGCTTACTCATTGAATTCATCAAGAACCCACAGGTGGAGTTCGAAGAGGGGATGGCCTTGAACATGGGCCAGCTCCTGAGCATTCCCTTCATCCTAGTTGGAATATTCTTCCTGGTATGGGCCTTCATCAATAAAAAGCCCGCCAGGGCCATCCCTCCGCAGCCCTTGAACAAGAAAAAGGAGGAGACACACTACGCAAAACCATTGAATAAATGAAGAAAATATTGATATTCCTTGCCGTGGCGCTGCTGCCCACGGTATCCAGGGCACAGTTCCAGGGGCAGGAACGCCCGCTTCCCTCCGACAGCACCCTTGTCATAAGTCTTGACGACGCCTTGAAGATTGCCCTCTCGGAGAATGTTTCCGTCAAGGTGGCCGATATGGAAATCCAGCGTTCGAAGTATGCCAAGAAAGGGGCATACGGGCAGCTTTTCCCCCAGATCAACGCTTCCGGTATGTACAGTTACGCCATCCAGAAGCAGAAGGTGTATTTCGGTTCGGACGACACCGACAGCGGTTCTTCTGGAGGTGGAGGAATGTCTTCGATGATGAGCAGCATGGTAGAGCCCATCATGTACTATATCGAGCAGCTGTACCAGGCCACAGGAACGCCCTTCATCCCTTATGTGAAGCCCACTCCGGTGGAGCCTTCCGGGAGTTCCGACGCAATTGAAATGGGCCGACGCAACCAGGTCACCCTTGGTCTCACAGCCACCATGCCTGTCATTAACCTGCAGCTCTGGAAAAGCCTTGGAATTTCCGGCGACCAGGTTGAACTTGCAGTGGAAAAGGCCCGCGAGTCCCGCCTTTCAATGGTTACATCCGTAAAGCAGGCCTACTACGCCGTCCTTTTGGCAAAAGCCTCCTACGATGTGTACAATGCCGTTTATGAGAATGCGGTGACCAATTACAAATTCACCGAAACCCGCTATAACGCCAAGAAGGCTTCGGATATGGACCTTGCCCGTGCCCAGAGCAGTCTTGCCGCGGCAATTCCCAACCTGTACAACTCCGAAAACGCAATTTACATTGCCCTGTGGCAGCTGAAGGCCATCATGGGCGTAGATTTGGACTTGGCCCTGGACGTGAAAGGCAGCCTTGAGGATTATGCCACCCATATGTTCTACGACTGGAACGAGGGGAACGAAGCCGGGCTGGAACGAAACAGCCAGCTGCGCCAGCTTGCGATGCAGGCCGAAACCCTTGCAAAGCAGATTCGCATGCAGCAGTACGCCTACGTTCCCACGCTTTCCCTCCAGCTTTCGTACAACTACTACACCCAGAGCGACAAGTTCAACCTCAGCCAGTGGAAATGGCTGCCTTCCAGCACCATGGTTTTCACCCTGAGCATTCCCATCTTCTCCGGCGGTCAGCGCTATTACGCCATCAAGCAAACACGCGTACAGGCCAATGAACTTGAGCTTCAGAGGGTTAATACGGAACGCCAGATAAGGATTGGCATACGCCAGAGCCTTTCCACTATGGAAACCGCCATGAAAACCTACGATGCCGCGAAGAGCGCCATGATATCGGCCGAAAAGGCATACAGCATTGCCGAAAAGAGCTATCAAGTGGGCCGCAGCACCTTTACCGACTTGAACAATACAGAGCTCACCCTCACCCAAACCCGTCTTCAGGCCTTGCAGGCAGTTTACAATTTTGAGGTGGCGAAAGCCGGCCTGGAACAAAGCCTGGGCTACGATTTCACTCAAGAATAAAAAAACACGATATATGAGAAACAACATTGCATTGATTGCACTCCTTATTGCAGCCGTTTCCTGCGCGAACGGTGGCGAAAAAAAGACGGCTGATGCAGGCGCCCCCGCACCGGACGCATTGCCGAACGTAGAGGTTTCAACTGCCCAGGCCAGGGATGTCCCCCAGGACAATTACTATGCATCCACCGTCCAGGCATCGGCAATTAACAACATAATGCCGCAAAGCGGCGGACGCATCCGCAAGATCAACGTGGAAGTGGGTGATTATGTGGTCAAAGGCCAGATACTTGCCGAGATGGACCGTCTCCAGCTGGACCAAATGGAACTGCAGGTGAAGAACGACGAGATAGAGTACGAGAGGCTCAAGAGCCTTTATGCCGAAGGAGGAGTTTCCCAGAGTGATTTCGAAACTGCGGAACTGGGCTACCAGCTTCGCCGGACAAATCTTGACAACCTGCGTGAAAACACCATCCTGCGCAGCCCCATCACCGGTTTCGTAACAGCCCGTAATTTTGATACAGGGGATATGTTCTCCCTTAGCGCGCCCCTTTTCGTGGTTCAGCAGGTGTGGCCCGTGAAACTGCTTGTGGGCGTTTCCGAAAGCGAATACAGCAAGGTTTCAAAGGGCGATGTGGTGAGCCTCACCGTCGATGCCATCCCGGACCGCGTTTTCACCGGAAAGATTGACAGGCTTTATCCCACCATCGACGCCGCCACCCATACTTTCAAGGCCGAGGTCATCGTGACCAATCAGGACAAGGTTCTGCGACCGGGAATGTATGCCCGGGTGAAACTGAACTTCGGCACCCGCCGCAGCGTCATAGTTCCGGACCAGGCCATTGTTAAGCAGGAAGGTACCGGAACCCGCTTCATCTATGTCCTGAACAAGGACAATAGCGTGAGCTACCTGCCGGTTACGGTGGGCCGCCATATTGGAAACGAGTATGAGATTACTTCCGGTCTTGAAGACGGACAGGTTGTGGTCGTAAAGGGTCAGGCCGCACTTCGCGACGGTGTCAAGGTTAACGTGCTATGAGTATCTACAGAACTGCTGTAAATCATCCGGTAACCACATCGCTGGTCTTCCTGGCGTTCGCCATCCTGGGCGTTTTCTCCCTGGTGCAGCTGCCGGTAGACAACTTCCCGGATTTCGAGTCCAACACCATCATGGTCATGAGTTCCTATCCCGGCGCATCGGCCGAGGACGTGGAGACAAACCTCACCAAGGTGTTGGAGAACTCCCTGAACGGTGTCCCCAACCTCAAGAACATCACTTCCAATTCCCGCGAGAACATCGCTGTCCTTACGCTGGAATTCGAATATGGCATCGACATTGACGAAGCCACCAACGACGTGCGCGACAAACTGGACATGGTGAGCCAGAGCCTCCCCGACGGAGCCTCCTCGCCCTTCCTGTTCAAGTTCAGCGCCGACGACATGCCCATCATGATCCTGAGTGCCACGGCCAACCAAAGCGTGAGCGCCCTGGACAAGATTTTGGAAGAAAGGGTGGCCACGCCGCTGGCCCGTGTGACAGGGGTGGGTACGGTTTCCGTAGCCGGTGCGCCGAAGCGTGAAATCCAGGTGTATGTGGACCCTTCCCGCCTGGAGGCCTACAACCTTAGCATCAACGCCATTTCTTCAATCATTGCGTCTGAAAACAGGAATATCCCTTCGGGAAGCATCGATATCGGCTCGGATACCTATACCCTGCGCATCAAGAAGGAATTCCGGGATCCGTCGGAACTGCTGGATGTGGTGCTCGGTTCCTATAACGGCGGCACCATTTACCTGCGTGACGTGGCCCGCATAACTGATACGGTGGAAGAAAAGTCCCAGGAGGCCTATACCAACGGTTCCCGCGGCGCCCAAATCATAATCCAGAAGCAGTCGGGCTACAACACCGTGGAGGTAATCCGCAAGGTGAAAACCACCCTGGCCAATCTGGAGCGCCACCTGCCGGCCGACGTGAAAATTACCACGGTGGTGGACAACTCCCGCAACATCCTGCGCACCATCAACTCCCTTAAAGAGACCATCTTCATCACCTTCCTGGTGGTGATGCTGGTGGTGTTCCTCTTCCTGGGCCGTTTGAAAGGTACCCTCATAGTGGTGCTGTCCATCCCTATCGCCCTGCTAGCCTCCCTCATGTACCTGTATGCCACCGGCAATACGCTCAACATCATATCCATGAGCGCCTTGTCCATTGCCATAGGCATGGTGGTGGACGATGCCATTGTGGTTCTGGAGAACGTAACTTCGCACCTGGAACGCGGCGAAAAGCCCACCGAGGCCGCCGTGCACGGTACGGCGGAGGTGGGTATCTCCGTGATTGCCTCCACGCTCACCATGTTGTGCGTGTTCATGCCGCTCACCATGATCAACGGCATGGCCGGTATCATGTTCCGGCAGCTGGGCTACATCGTGTCCATCATCATGATTGTGTCCACAACGGCAGCCCTTACGCTGGTACCCATGCTCTGCGCCATCCTGATGGACAACAAGCCCAATACCGGCAAATTTTACCTGGCCATTTTCGGCCCGGTGAACAAGGCGCTGGACGGCCTTTCGTCCGCTTATTCCCGCATGATTGGCTGGTGCATGACCAAGAAGAAACTCATCGCGCTGATAGCCATCGTGATCTTCGCCGTCGTGATGGGTATCTACGCTCCCCGTATGAAGACGGAGTTTTTCCCTAATTCCGACTCCGGCCGTATCCGCGCCACCATCGAACTGCCAATCGGCACGGCGCAGGACGTGACGCGCGAAGTAGCCGCCCGCATCTACGACAAGATAAGGGCCGATGTTCCCGAAATCGAGATCATGAGCTACAGCTTTGGCCAGGCCGACTCGGAAAACGCCTTCGCCTCCATGCAGCAGAATGGTACGTACCTGATTTCCTTGAACATCAACGTTGGCTCAATGGAAGACCGTAAGCGCTCGGTCTCCGAAATCGCAGACGTAATCAGGGCCGATTTGAAATTGTTCCCTGAACTCAACCGCTTCAACGTAATCGAGGGCGGTATGGGTATGGGCGGCCGCGCCTCCGTGCAACTGGAAATCTATGGCTACGACTTCGCGGAGACGGAAGCCGCCGCCCGCGACATGCGAGCCCATATGATGGAAAGCGGATTTTTCACGCAGGCCATCCTGTCCCGTGACCAGTACACGCCGGAATATGAGGTGGATTTCGACCGTGAAAAGCTGGCCCTGAACGGCCTCAATTCAGTGACTGCAGCCATGGCTGTATCGGCCGCCATGAGCGGTTCCGTAGCATCTTATTACCGCGAAGACGGTGAGGAATACAATATCCGAGTGCGTTATGCGCCGGAATTCCGTACCAGCATTGAGGACCTGGAGAATATAATTATTACCAATACCGCCGGCCACATCATCAAAGTTAAGGATTTAGGGCGGATTGTGGAATCGAAGGTCCCTCCTACCATCCAGCGTAAAAACCGTGACCGTTATATTTCCGTGACCGGAATCATGGCCAAGGGTTATAGCCTCAGTGACGGTGTGGAGTATGTGCAGGGCTACCTCGGTGCCAACCCTCTGCCTCAAGGACTCACCTGGCAGATTGGCGGTGATTACGAAGAGCAGCAGAAAATGTTCATCAGCATGATTATGCTTGCCTTACTCATCATTATCCTGGTGTACATTGTAATGGCCTCTCAGTTCGAATCCTTCATGGGGCCGTTCGTAATCATGTTCTCCATTCCCTTCGCCTTCGTGGGCGTGGCCCTGGGCAACATGGCCGCCAACCTGGCCATCGGCATGATGTCGGCCGTTGGTATCATCATCCTGCTGGGTATCGTGGTGAAAAACGGTATCGTGCTCATCGACTACACCATCCTGTTGCAGGAAAGGGGATACAGCGTGCGTGAGGCTTCCATAACTGCCGCCAGGGCTCGTATGCGCCCTATCCTTATGACTACTCTTACCACAGTGCTGGGTATGCTGCCAATGGCTTTGGGCCGGGGAGAAGGTTCGGAAATGTGGAACGGCCTGGGTACCACCGTGGCCTGGGGCCTTTCCGTCTCCACGCTCATCACCCTGATACTCATCCCTGTACTTTACTGCGGTCTGGCCGAGCGCCGGGAAAAACGTAAATCGAAGAAATAGTCCCAAAGTTCCTCCCCCGTGAGAGGAGTTTCGGGAGGGGGTAACGTTGAACATTTTATTTAATGAAATGAAAGCGATATTTGTTGTATATAATCAGGCATACAATCAAGAGATTGTAGAGTTGCTGGAGGGGCTGGGCCAGCGGGGCTATACCACTTGGCAGGAGATCGGAGGCCGTGGAACCAAGGACGGGGAACCGCATCTTGGGGACCACGCCTGGCCCACCCAGAACCATGCCGTGCTGAGCGCCGTGGAAAATACCCTCGCTCCTAAAATAATGGATGCACTGCGCCGCCTGGATGGGGACAACCCCCTCCTTGGCCTCCGTGCCTACGTATTCCCCATCGAAGACAGTCTGTAGTCAAGCGTAAAAAGTTTGAAATAACAGTAAAAAGTTTTATCTTTGTTTGATTGCTATTAAGCAGCAAACAAGGATAAACACTGATATTTTATGAAAGAAGCACAAATTCTCAAAGCGTATGAAATTGCCAAGGAACGCTATGCCGCCCTTGGTGTAGATACCGACAGGGCCGTTGCCATGCTGGAAAAGCAGCAGATTTCCCTGCATTGCTGGCAAACCGACGACGTGGCTGGTTTCGAGCGTAACGAAGCCCTTTCCGGCGGCATCCAGACCACCGGAAACTATCCTGGACGTGCACGCAACATAGACGAAGTCCGTGCCGACTTGGAGTTCGTAAAGACCCTCCTTGCCGGTAACCACCGCGTGAACCTGCACGAGATTTACGGCGACTTCGGCGGAAAATTCGTAGACCGCGACCAGGTTGGTCCGGAGCAGTTCCAGTCCTGGATCGACTGGGCCAAGGCCAATAATTTCAAGCTGGATTTCAACTCCACTTCCTTCTCCCACCCCAAGAGCGGTGACCTGTCGCTGAGCAATCCTGACAAAGGCATCCGCAATTTCTGGATCGAGCATACCAAGCGCTGCCGCCGCATCGCCGACGTAATGGGCAAGGCCCAGAACGACCCTTGTATCATGAATATCTGGGTTCACGACGGCTCGAAGGACATCACCGTGAACCGCAAATACTACCGTGAGCTTCTGGCCGCCTCGCTGGACGAAATTCTTGCCGAGGAACTTCCCGGCATGAAAAGCTGTGTAGAGGCCAAACTCTTCGGCATCGGCCTGGAAAGCTATACAGTAGGTTCCATGGACTTCTTCGAGGGTTATTGCGCCACCCGCAAGGTCATGTACACCCTCGACACCGGCCATTATGAGCAGACGGAGAATGTCGCCGACAAGGTGGCGTCCCTGCTGCTTTACGTTCCGGAGCTCATGCTCCACGTAAGCCGCCCGGTTCGCTGGGATTCGGACCACGTGACCATCATGAACGACCAGACGCAGGACCTGTTCAAGGAACTTGTCCGTGCCGATGGCCTGGATCGCGCACATGTGGGCCTGGACTATTTCGATGCCAGCATCAACCGCATCGGCGCCTATATCATCGGCACCCGCGCCACCCAGAAGTGCATCCTGAGCGCCCTGCTGGAGCCCCTTGCAAAGCTGCGTGAATACGAGGCTGCAGGCCAGGGCTTCGAGCGTCTGGCCCTGCTGGAAGAAGCCCGCACCCTTCCTTTCGGCGCAGTGTTCGATTACTTCAACTTCAAGAACGGCGTTCCTGTGGGCGAAGAATTCATTCCCGCCATACAAAAGTACGAGCGTGAGGTTACATCCAAACGTTAATTGAGCCTGTTATGAACCTGATTATAGGATTATTGATAATCGCAATCGGGGCATTCTGCCAAAGCTCCAGCTACGTTCCAATCAACAAGATCAAGAAATGGAGCTGGGAAAGCTACTGGCTGGTGCAGGGTGTTTTCGCCTGGCTGGTTTTCCCCATCCTGGGCGCCATCCTCTCCCTTTCCGGGACCGGCGGCAGCTTCGGGGATCTGATGGACCTTATGGCTGCAAATCCCAAGGCTACCTGGATGACTATCCTGTTCGGCGTGCTCTGGGGCATCGGAGGCCTTACCTTCGGCCTTAGCATGAGATATCTGGGCGTAGCTCTTGGACAGAGCATCGCCCTCGGTACCTGCTCGGCCCTGGGCGCCATCCTGGGCCCGGTGTTCACCGGTAAGACGGGGGATCTCACCAGCGCCGTGATTATCGGCGTGGTGGTAACGCTCATCGGCATTGCCATCATCGGCATCGCCGGCTGGATGAAGTCGCAGGCCCTTCCCGAGGAGGAGAAGAAGAAGGCCGTGAAGGACTTCAACTTCGGAAAAGGCATTTTCGTTGCGCTGCTGGCCGGCTTTATGAGCGCCTGCTTTGCAATCGGCCTCAGCTTCGGCGAAGGCCTTTACCTGCAGGGCACCAAGCCCATTTTCCAGACTTTGCCTGCAACGATGCTGGTAACTTTCGGCGGTTTCATCACAAATGCCGCCTACTGCCTGTACCAGAACAATAAGAACAAGACCTTCGGGGACTACAGGCAGGGAAGCCTGTGGGGCAACAACATAATGTTCTGCTGCCTTGCCGGCCTGCTTTGGTACAGCCAGTTCTTCGGTCTGTCGCTGGGCAAGGGTTTCCTCACGGATTATCCTGTGCTCATCACCTTCAGCTGGTGCATACTCATGGCGCTGAACGTTACTTTCAGCAACGTGTGGGGCATCATTCTCAATGAGTGGAAGGGCGTTTCCAAGAAAGCCATCTGGATTCTTGTCGCCGGTCTTGCCGTCCTTGTGTTCTCTACTTTCCTGCCGCAACTGCTGGCAACATCTTAAACTTCAAATTATCCTGAAATGGCAAAAATTGCAACAAATAACACTTTCGAAGAGCTTTTGCAGGACAGCCGTCTTGTAATTGTGGACTTCTGGGCCACCTGGTGCGGCCCTTGCCGTATGCTTTCTCCCATCCTGGACCAGGTAGAGGAGGAAATGGCAGACAAAATCAGCGTTGTCAAGGTTAACGTGGACGATGCCGATGAGGTTGCCGCCCGTTTCCGCATCATGAGCATCCCTACGCTGCTCTTCTTCAAGAACGGACAGATTGTGGACAAGACCGTTGGTGCCATGCCCAAGAATGTCCTAGTGGAAAAGATCAATTCTAATCTGTAAGCAATCATGAAAAAAGTATTGATTGTCCTTGTGCTTATCTTCACTTCGGCCTTTGCTGCAAATGCCCAGTTCGGCATTGTGGGCGGCTTCACCGCGTCGAAGACCGGTGTGGACAAGAGCTTGGCCGAGAATACCAAATTTGTGAGCATGTACCACGCCGGTATTGCCTACAAGTTTGAGATTGGCAGCTTTTTCGCCATCCAGCCCGCCCTTACCTTCCAGATGAAGGGGGCCAACATCGATGCAATAAAGGACGTGAACACGGCATTTACCTCGCTTAACGCCAAGTCCGGCTTTCTTGAGCTGAACCTTGGCCTTCAGCTTGGTCCGGACCTCCTGATAGTCCGGCCTTACGCCCTCCTGGAACCTTTCATCGGCTATCAGGTTTACGATCCGGACAAGGAGTCATTATCCATCGCCAAGAGTTGGGACGAAGCCAAGAACAAATTCGAGGTGGGTTTCGGTGTAGGCGCTGGTGTGGAAATCTTTGACCATGTTCAGCTTTCGGTCCAGTGGTTTATGAACTTTGGAAAGTTGTACAACGGAGACAAAATCAAAAATGTCCAGGAGCTTGTCGGCGTCAAGAATTTCCAGGGCATCAAGGTAACAGCGGGCATCTTCTTCTAGTGGAAAGGCAGGTAGCAATTTTCTGCTCGGCCAGTTCCACTATTGATGCCAAATACAATGCAGCGGCGCGGGAACTTGTCCGCGCCCTGCATTCCAAAGGCTACAGCATTATCTCTGGCGGTGGCGCAATTGGAACTATGGGAGCCATAGCGGAGGAATCCTATCGTTTGGGATGCCTCCATATTGGCGTTTTACCCTCCTTTATGCTCGGCTTGGAGAGCAATCTTTCCAACGAGGTGGTTTGGACGGCCGATATGGCAAGCAGGAAAGCAAGGATGAGGCGCGACTGTTGTGCTGCGGTGGCCCTGCCGGGCGGTATCGGCACTTTGGATGAACTCATTGAAGTGTTTGTCCTTAAGAAACTGGGGAAATACGACGGTGCTATTTACGCCTTGGACCTTGACGGCTTTTTCCAGCCTTTGAGGCAGCTCCTTGGTCACATGGTCAAACACGGAATGCTGCTGGAGAAGGACATGGAACTGGTGGAATTTCCGTCCACGGTTGAGGAGCTTGCGAATAAATTCCAATGATATGGCTGCAGGGGATGTTTATACTTTTTTGACTCCGCTGCTCGCAAGGGTTGAAGAGCGAATCGACAAATCCTTGTGCAGCGGGATAGATCTTTTGGACCGTACCAACCGCTCCCTCAGGGATAATCCGGGGAAGATGCTGCGTCCGAAGCTCTCCCTGCTGGTGGCAGGGGCCTGCGGACAGGTGAACGATGACAGCATCCGTTTTGCCGCGGCTGCGGAACTCCTTCATAATTCCACCCTGCTTCACGACGATGTGGTTGACGGCGCCTCACAGCGGCGCGGCCTTCCAACGGTAGCCAGCCTTCTGGGCGCCCAGGCCTCGGTCTTGATCGGTGATTACTGGCTGGTGAAATGTCTGGAGAATTTGCTGGACGCCGAACGCTTTGTGAACCGTGTCATCAGCATTTTTTCCTCCACGCTTTCTTCCCTTGCCGAAGGGGAGATGCTCCAGATGCAGAAAGCTTCTTCCGGAGACACCAGTGAGGGAGACTACCTTAGGATAGTTTACAGCAAGACGGCATCGCTTTTCGAGGCTGCAGCCCTTTCTGCGGCCATTTCGGTGAATGCTCCCGAGGAATGGACAAAGGCGGCCGGAGAATATGCAAAGAGTCTTGGAATAGCTTTCCAGATCAAGGATGACATTCTGGACTATTCCCCTGAAGTTGGTGAAATAGGAAAGCCGGTGGGGATAGACCTGAAGGAACAAAAGATAACCCAGCCCCTTCTCTGCGCCTTGGATGAAGTTTCCCCGGAGGAGGAGGCCGCCATAAGGAAAAAAATTACCCTCATTTCCGACAATCCCGCCTTTCAGGACGAAGTGCTTGCCTTCGTGATGGAGCACGACGGGATGGGGAAGGCGAAGCTTGTGATGGATTCATACATCAACCGGGCCGTTTCCTGCCTGGATGTCCTTCCTGATGGCCCCAGAAAGGGAGATCTTGCAAGATTGGCCGAGTTCGTCGGAGACCGCAACAAATGATGGATGTGTATGGGAATATCGGAATAGTGGAAGCTTTCGCAAACATGGCCGAAAGCGGGAAGATTCCCCATGCCATACTCCTAAGCGAGGATGACGGCGGAGGTGCATTTCCCATAGCCATAAATTTCCTGGAGCAGGTGTATGGAGGAAATCCCCGTGTGTCCAAACTCATCCATCCGGACGTACATTTCGTATTCCCCGTGGCGGGAGGGGACAAAGCCGTTTCCTTGCAATTCCTGCCCCGGTTTCGGTCCCTGGCCTTGGAAAATCCCTATTTCTGCGAGAATGAGCTGTATTCGGCAATCGGCATCGAGGGAAAGCAAAGCAATATTTCCGTGCATGAGGCAAGGAGCATCCTGGACAGGCTGTCGCTATCGGCAGTGGAAGGCGGATGGCGCACGGTGGTGATGTATCTTCCCGAAAAGATGAACGCCCAGGCGGCGAACGCTCTTCTGAAAATGGTGGAGGAGCCGCCCCGGATGACTCTTTTCGTCTTTATCAGCCATGCGCCCGAGAAGGTGCTGACCACCATCTCTTCTCGCTGCCTTAACCTTCACATCCAGCCTCTTTCCCATGAAGACCAGATGCGGGTTCACAGCAGGGAAGCCCGTGGTAATCAGGCCCTTTCGGACCTTTTCCACGACCTTCTGGAGGCTATTGTGGCAAAAGACCTGCTAAAGGCAATTGAAACCGGCGAAGCCGTTGCCGACTTGAAGCAGAGGGAGATTCAGAAAGCTTTCCTGCGCCTTGCGGCCGATGACCTTAGGCGAATCTTTATGCTGCAGAAGTTCCCGCAGCTTTCATATATTCCGGATGAGGACCTTCCGTTCTATCGGAAGATGGCCTCATCTCTAAAGCCCAGCTTTCCGCGCCTGGGGCTTGCCTGCCTGGACCGGGCCCTGAAGCTGCTGGAAAGAAACGTTAACCAGAAAATCCTTTTCACCGATATGGTGAATCAATTATATTTACGTGTATGAATGAGTACAATAGCGAGTCCATTCAATTCGACTGCTTCCGTGGCTGCACCATAACGCTGGACGAGGAAAGCGGCGAAAAAGACATAAAATACCGCCAGGGCTGCTGCAAACTGGAGGTTTACGATACCTTGAAGGGGATAAGCCAGGAACAGTGGAAGAACTATTTCGAAGTCCGTTTCAAGAACACCCGGAAGGGTTTCTATGTGAACGCTTCGGGCCAGAGCATCAAGACAGGAGATCTGGTGGTGGTGGAATCGGCCACGGGTCACGACCTTGGAATTGTTACCCTTGAGGGGCCTGCAGTAGGGCGTCAGATGAGGTGCCGTGGCGTGGACCTTTCGAAGGAAGAACTACGGAAAATCTACCGCAAGGCCCGCCCCTTCGACATCCAGCGCTGGCAGGATGCCATAGCCCGGGAGCAGGAAACGATGATTCGCGCCCGCGTGCTTGCGGCCAACCTGGGGCTGGAGATGAAGATAGGGGACGTGGAATTCCAGGGCGACGGCACCAAGGCCATCTTCTATTATATTGCCGATGGCCGCGTGGATTTTCGTCAGCTTATCAAGGACTTTGCCGAGGAATTCCATATCAGGGTGGAGATGAAGCAGATTGGCGCCCGTCAGGAGGCCGGTCTTATCGGCGGACTGGGCGTATGCGGAAGGGAGCTTTGCTGTGCGAACTATATCACCGAATTCAAATCCATTACCACTACGGCGGCCCGGACCCAGGACCTGTCGCTGAATCCCCAGAAACTGGCGGGGCAGTGCGGGAAACTGAAATGCTGCCTCAATTACGAGGTTGAAGCCTATCTGGACGCCCAGTCCCGCATCCCCAAGGTGATAGAGCCTTTGGAATTCCAGGATGGGCAGGCCTTCCTTGTCAAGACGGACATACTTGCCGAAACACTCTATTTCTCCTACGAAAAGGGCTCTTTGGCAAATGTTTATCCCTTGTCGGCCCAGGCGGTGAAGGATATCCAGCAAATGAACCGTCGGGGGGAAAAGCCACTCACCTTGAAGCAGGAAGATACATCGGCCCCGGACTTTATCGATGCGGTGGGAGACGATTCCATAAGCCGATTCGATAATGAGAAACACCGCAAACGCCGTCACGGACGCGGACGCGGACGCAAGAACAAGTAATGGGACACGGGAAACTTCGTAAATTTGCCGAGAACGAGACGTTCCGCTGCCTTCTGCAGCCGGACGCAGCGGCCATTTTGGACAAGGAACCCGGAAGCCGCCTCCTTCGCCTGAAGGACCATCCTATCAAAGGCCGGTGGGGGGGAGAAATGTTCGAAAACGCCAATCCTATTGTGCTGGAGCTGGGTTGTGGCAAGGGGGAATACACCATCGCCCTTGCCCAGAGGCATCCGGAGCTTAACTTCATTGGTGTGGACATCAAGGGCGCACGCCTATGGAAGGGGGCGAAGTTCGCTACGGAAAATGCCCTCCCGAACGTGGCTTTCCTGCGCACCCGCATCGAGTTCATCGAGGCATTTTTCGGCCCCGGGGAGGTGCAGGAAATCTGGCTCACTTTCTCCGACCCGCAGCTTCACGGCTCTGAAAACTCCCGCCTCTCGTCACCCCTTTTCCTGGAGCGTTACCGTAAGTTCCTCATTCCGGGCGGTATCATACACCTCAAAACCGACTCCCGCTTCCTTCACGAATACACAAAAGCGGTGTGTCAGGTTAACGATTTGCGGATACTGGCTTGTGGTACGGATATTTACGGAGACGGGGATGTGTACCCCGTCTTCGTGGAGGAGGTTCTTAAAGTCCAGACCTTCTACGAGAAGATGTTCCTGGAGATGGGACTGCCCATAACCTATCTGGCGTTCCGGATAGACCACGAAGGGCCGTATGCCTTCCCCGGCGACACCTTCGACAAGGACCATTGGCTTGAAGCCGAAGGCCCACGCCGCTCTTTCTCCCACCAGAGGTCGAAGCAATAGCTTTGTCATTCCGGGCGAAGTCGAGGAATCTTCCCGGATTTTTCTTATATTTGCTATTGTTATGGGAAAACTACTTTACACTATGGGAGAAGTGGCGCAGGAGTTGGGCGAAAACCCTTCTGCAGTGCGCTACTGGAGCAATTATTTTGAAAAATTCATCAAGCCTCAACGCAATGCAAAGGGTAACCGCCTCTTCCATCCGGAAGACATTGAAACCCTGAAGCAGATTCAATTCCTTGTCAAGAAACAGGGACTCACCCTTGAAGGCGCGGCGCAGCGCCTGAAGGATGAGCGTCGAAGCGTTGAAGCCCGCGTCAAGGCCCTGAACAGCCTCAAAGACATACGCACATTGCTAACGGAAGTCAGGGCAGGATTATGAAAGTAAGTGACATTACGGCGGTGGTGGAGGCGTTCGCTCCGCTCCGCATACAGGAAGAGTGGGACAACAGCGGCCTTATCATCGGCTCGCCGAATGACCAGGTGAACGGCGTGCTTCTGGCGTTTGACTGCACGCCTGAACTTGTGGATGAAGCCGTGGCTAAGGGCTGCGACATGATAATCACGCACCATCCCCTGATATACAAGGGCGTTCGGCATATAGGCCCGGAAACGCCTGAAGGTCTGGCGATTATGAAGGCAATCAAGGCCGGTGTCGCCGTCTATGCCGCCCATACATCGGCCGACAAGGTTCCATTGGGGGTTAGCGGTGCCATGGCACGCCGGCTTAACCTTCAGGACGTGGAAATCCTGGATCCGGACGCCGACGGAGGCACCGGACTTGGCTGCATCGGCTATCTGCCAATCCCTATGACGGGTGAGGAGGCACTGGGCTATGTCCGGGAGAAGTTCGGCCTTAAGATAATCCGGTCGTCAAAGCCACTGGAAACGACCATCGAGAAGGTGGCCGTGATGGGAGGAAGCGGCGGTTCGGAGATAGCAGCGGCCTTGAAAAAGGGCGCCCAGCTCTATATCTGCGGAGACGTCACCTATCACAATTTCTTCACGCCGGAGGGCTTTATGATAATGGACATCGGCCATTTTGAGAGCGAAAGGGAGATTGTGGATATTTTGTTGGCTCAGATACGGAAAAATTTTCCTAAATTTGCAAGCTACAAAAGCGAGGCAATGGACAGGAGCAATCCAGTCCACTACTTCGTGGTGTAGGAATTTGAAAATCATATAACGTTATATTATGGCAAGTACCAAAAAAAGCGCCGCCGCAAAGAAAGTGGAGGCACCTATCGACCAGAGGGAAACGTTCGTATCGCTGCAGAAGAATTTTGCCGATTCCGACATGCCGGTCGAGGAAAAACTGAAAACCCTGTATGAACTTCAGGAGGCTGATTCGGAGATTGACAAGATAATCCAGCTTCGTGGTGAACTCCCCTCGGAGGTGGCAGCCCTGGAAGACGAAATTGCAGTACTTAAGGAGCGCTGCGCTTCCATTTCGGCAATCCTGGACCAGTTCAACCGCAATATTGCCGATGCAAAGCTGTCCATTTCGGAGCACGAGAGCATAATCGAAAAATACCAGAGGCAGCTGGAGACCATCCAGAACTCCCGCGAGTACGATTCACTGAACAAGGAAATCGAGAATCAGGAGCTGCTTCGCCAGATTGACGAAAAGACCATCCTGGACACCCGCAACCTCATTGGCGAGAAAAAGGCCGAGCTGGACACCGTGAAAACCCGCCTGGGATTCCGCGAGGAGGACCTTACCGCAAAGAAGGCCGAACTGGAAACCATCGTGGAGGAAACCGCAAAGGAAGAAACTGCACTTCGTGCCCGCAGGGAGGAGTGCGCCTCCAAGATCGACACCCGCACGATGAGCGCTTATGAAAGGATTCGCGCCAGCGTCCACAACCACCTGGCCGTCGTAGGCATCTATAACGGAGACTCCTGCGGAGGATGCTTCAATACCATCACTCCCCAGCGCCGCGTAGAGATTGCCGGAAACCGCAAGCTCATCATCTGCGAGCACTGCGGCCGTATCATCATCAATCCTGAATTCTAAGTCTATGCCGGACGCTTCCCGCAAAAAGAGCCGCCCCTCAGAGCCCGTGAACCTTGAAAGCTTGATGGGCAACCGGCCTCCCCAGGCAACCGATGTGGAGGAGGCCGTGCTTGGTGCCATGCTGGTGGAACCGTCCACTATAGACGAGTCTATGGAGGAGTTGTCGGCCTCCTGCTTCTACGACCCAAAGAACCGAATGATATTCGAGGCCATGTCGGAGCTCGTGAACGAGCACGCCAGCATAGACCTTGTGACGGTGAGCGAAAAGCTTCGCTCGAAGGGAAACCTGGAAGCTGTGGGAGGGCCGGTGGTCCTTGCCTCCCTGTCGCAGAACATCGGTGCTGCGGCCCATATCGAGTATTACATCAAGATACTCAAGCAAAAGACCATACAGAGGGACCTCATTACCGCATCCTACGAAATCCTGAAGCAGTCTTTCGATGAATCCACCAATGTGGACGACTTGATTGACAACGCCCAGACAAAGGTTTTTGCTG
The DNA here is from genome assembly GCA_902772985.1 of uncultured Bacteroidia bacterium. Lineage (GTDB taxonomy): Bacteria > Bacteroidota > Bacteroidia > Bacteroidales > UBA932 > Cryptobacteroides. Next base: position 17,786 of record CACYCP010000041.1, read on the forward strand.
CAATCCAGAACAATGTGAAGAGGGATGTCCAGGATATAGGCTCCATCATCAATTCGGTTCTGGACAACCTTCAGGAACTCCAGAGCCAGTCCGGCCTTTCCGGCGTGCCTTCCGGCTTCCCCACAATAGACCGCGTAACCCAGGGCTGGCAGCGCAGTGACCTTATCATCCTGGCGGCCCGTCCTTCGGTCGGTAAAACGGCGTTTGCGCTGAACATAGCCCGCAATGCGGCCGTGGAATCCAATATGCCGGTTGCGGTATTCTCCTTGGAAATGAGCGCCGACCAGCTTGGCAAGCGTCTCATAACCACGGAGTCAGGCCTTTCCGGAGAGAAGATCAAGGGCGGCTTGAAACTGGAGCAGTACGAGTGGGTCCAGTTGGAAGATACCCTAAAGCGCCTTGCCAAGGCACCCCTGTACATCGATGACACGCCGGGCATTCCCATCATGGAATTCCGCACCAAGGCAAAGCGTCTGGTCAAGCAGAAAGGCGTCCGACTCATCGTCGTGGACTATCTGCAGCTAATGCAGGGACCGGTGGAACTGCGAGGCCTGCGCGAGCAGGAGGTGGCAGCCATTTCCCGCACCCTCAAAGCCACGGCCAAGGAGCTGGATATCCCCATTATTGCCTTGTCACAGCTTTCCAGAAACGCTGTCCAGCGCACCGGCGGCACTGGCAAGCCCCAGCTAAGCGACCTTCGCGAATCCGGTTCAATCGAGCAGGATGCCGATATGGTCCTGTTCATCCATCGGCCCGATTTTGTGGGAATGTCGGACAATCCGGAAGACAAGGAAAAGGCGATCCTGGTCATTGCGAAGCATCGTAACGGAGAGGTCGGAGACATTGAAATGAAGTATAAGGCCTCCCAGGTCAAGTTCGTGGAGCCGGACCAGAGCCTTGACGTGTATGCATCCAGGGGGCCGGTTGCAAGTGCAGCTAACAGCCCCTCCTCGCAGGACGAGAACTACGACTTTGAGCGTCAGCAAGATTTTTAGTCCCAGTGCGAAGGTTTCTCCTCATATCCGTGCTTGCGGCAATAAGCCTGAGTGCAGGCTCGAAGGAACTTCCTTTTCGAAGCGGGGAAAATATCAATTTTACCCTGAAGTACAAGTGGGGTGCCGTAAACACTTCGGTAGGGGAGGCCAATATCTTTTTGGATTCGCTTAATTTCGGCGGTAAGCCTGCCTATCAGGCGCAACTCACCGCACGTTCGGCAAGTTTTTTCGACATCTTATACAAGATCCGTGAGCATTTTCACGGCTGGTTCACCGCCGATGAGAGACTGGTGCCGCTAAAATACATCAGGGAGACTCTGGAAGGGGATTATTCGGCCTATAATCATTATATTTACGATTGGTCTTCAAGGAAAATCCACGCCGAAGTGAGTTCTAACGGGGAAGACCCCAGGAAGCTGGATATTCCTCTGAAGGACGACATCTGCGACCTTCCGCGCATGCTTTACCGCTTCCGTCAGCTGGAACCCGAGAAGATGACCATCGGCCAAAAAGTGCCAATAATCTTTGTCATTGATGACGAGATTTACGATGTCGAAGTAACTTATCTTGGGGACGAGAAACTGAAGGTGAGGCATTTGGGATATATCCAGTCCCATCATTTCAATTGTACAGTTGTGAGCGGCGTCATTTTTGATGGCAAAACGCGGCTTGAATTCTGGCTTTCGGCCGACAAGAACAAGCTTCCGCTTGCGATGATGGCCCCTTTGAAGTTTGGGCGTATCTGGGCCTGGATAAATTCGGCAAAGAACACAAAGTATCCTGTCAAGTTTTCAGCAAATGGGTAAGAATGTCAGTCATAAAGGGATAATCCTGAGCATGGACCAGCAGAACACCGTTGTTTCCATCGAGCAGCAGGGGGCTTGCAGCGCTTGTCACGCCGCCGGACTTTGTTCCATGGCTGAAGTGAGCAAAAAGGAAGTTGTGGTGGCGACGCCGCCATTCGCGCGATATAAGGAGGGTGACGAAGTGGAGGTCATTCTTAAGGCCTCAATGGGTTTCAAAGCCGTATGGCTGGCCTACTGCATTCCGCTTGTGATATTGCTGGTGATGATACTGGGGCTCCTGAGCCTTGGCGCATCGGAAGTCGTTGCCTCCGTAAGCGCCCTCGCAGCTATCGGCCTTTACTATTTTTTGCTGTGGATGCTGCGGGATAAACTTCAGAACGAATATGTTTTTACAATAAAAGGATAAGTAATGGGTAATATTATTCTCTGGACAATTGCAGTAATCACCTTCATCGGTCTGCTGCTTGCCCTGGTCCTGTACCTTGTGGCCCAGCGCTTCAAAGTACAGGAGGATCCCAGAATTGACGAGGTGGAAAAGACAATGCCGGGCGCCAATTGCGGCGGTTGCGGTTTTGCCGGCTGCCGCGCCTTTGCCGAGGCTGCCGTGAAAGCCACAGACCTGGACAGCATTTTCTGTCCGGTCGGAGGCAATGACACCATGGCAAAGGTAGGCGCCATCCTGGGATTCGAGACCAAGGCAAAGGCCCCGATGGTTGCCGTGCTCCGCTGTAATGGAACTTGTAAGGTGCGCCCCAAGGTGAACGAGTATGACGGCTACGCATCCTGTTATGTCAAGTCGCTGCTTTATACCGGCGACACCCTCTGCAGTTTCGGCTGCCTTGGCTGCGGAGACTGCGAGGCCGCTTGCCAGTTCGGCGCACTTGAAATGGATGCCGAGACGGGGCTTCCCGTGGTGAATCAGGACAAGTGCACCGCCTGCGGCGCATGCGTCAAGGCCTGTCCCAAGCACCTGATTGAACTTCGGCCCATGGGTCCTCGCGGAATGAGGGAATTCGTTTCCTGTATGAACATGGATAAGGGCCCCGTGGCCAAGAAGGCTTGTGCGAATGCCTGCATCGGCTGTGGAATCTGCGTCAAGACCTGTACGCACGAGGCTATCGTTATGGAGAACAACCTGGCCTACATCGATGCTTCCAAGTGCAAGCTTTGCCGCGAATGCGAGGCTATGTGCCCCACCGGTTCCATCCATGGAGTCAATTTCCCGAAGCCTTTGGACAAAGACGCCGTCAAAGAGCGCATCAAGCTTCGTCAACAAAAAGCTAAGGAGGAAAAGAAAGATGAGTAAGCATACATTCTCCATGGGTGGCATTCACCCGCACGACAGCAAGATTTCCAGGGAATGCGCCATTGAGCAGCTGCCTATTGCCCCTACGGTGTGTATTTCCGTGGCCCAGCATATCGGAGCCCCCTCGGTGCCCTGCGTGGCCGTGGGCGACAAGGTGAAAGTGGGGCAGGTTATAGCCGAACCGGGCGGATTCGTGAGCGCTTTCATCCATTCCTCGGTTTCCGGAACGGTAAAGTCCATCGCCCCCAGGGCCGATTTGGCCGGCCGCACCAGCACTCACATAGAGATTGCGGTGGAAGGCGACGAGTGGGCCGATGGAATTGATACCTCCGATGCCCTTGTCACCGCCATCCCGGATGACAACAAGGCCATTATCGAGAAGATTCGCCAGGGTGGTGTAGTAGGCCTTGGCGGTGCAACCTTCCCGACACACGTGAAGTTGAGCCCCCCTCCCGGTTCCAAGTGCGAGAGGGTAATAATAAACGGCTGTGAATGTGAACCTTACCTTACATCCGATTTTCGCGTCTTATTGGAAAAAGGAGAGCAGGTCGTGGTGGGCGCCGCCATTCTTCGCAAAGTGATGGGAGATGTTCCCTGCACCATTGCAATCGAGGAAAACAAGCCCGAGGCCATAGCCTACATCAAGGAAGTCATAGCTTCTTTGGGTTACAGCGGCATCGAGGTCATGAGCATGAAGATGCGTTATCCCCAGGGTGGTGAAAAACAGCTTATCGACGCGGTGATGCACCGCCAGGTTGGCTCCGGCGCCCTTCCTATAAGCGTGGGTGCGGTGGTCCAGAATGTAGGCACGGCCCTGGCCGTGTATGACGCCGTCCAGAAGAACAAGCCAATCGTGGACAACACCGTTACCGTAACGGGCGAGTGTTTCCCCCGTCAGGCCAACCTTCTTGTACGTGTCGGGACCCCGCTCCGCTACATTTTGGACTATTTGGGCGGAGTCCCCCAGGAGGCCGCTAAAATCATAAGCGGCGGTCCCATGATGGGCCGTGCCGTTGCCAACCTGGATGCCGCTACCGTCAAGGGCACAGGCGCCCTGCTCCTTCTCAGTGAAAAGCAGACACGCCGCGCTCCCGAGAGCAATTGCATCCGTTGCGGCCGTTGTGCCGATGCCTGCCCCATGGGCCTGGAACCCTTCCTCCTGAACAAACTTTCCAAAGCCAAGGATTGGGATGGGTGCGAGGCCAATGCCGCCCAGGACTGCATAGAATGCGGATGCTGCCTCTATTCCTGTCCTGCCCAGATTCCG
>CACYCP010000042.1 GCA_902772985.1 uncultured Bacteroidia bacterium
GGAGCGCCGTGATGTTCCGTAACGGCGGTACCCACATCGAGTTCGTGAACAACATCGTGGCCGGCAACTGGTACTTCAAGCCGGGCGTAGCCGACAATCCCACAGAGCATCCTGACCGTTACGACATGCCCATCAAGCCGCAGTATCTCCTTGAGATGCAGGTCCGCGTGGCCGACTTCAATGAAATCGGCGGTTCCGATGCCAACTACATTGTCCAGAGCAACATCCTCGGCGGTGTGGTTCAGGCCGAAGCTATCCACCGTGCAGGCAGTGACGCCGCCCGCGCCGCTGCGATTGCCGCTTGTACCTTCGTTCCCAACAGCGACTACAACACCCTCTTCGTGGATGCCGCCGCCGGTGACTTCCATCCGGCTGGCGCCGCCCTCACTACCGGTGAGAACAGCGGTGTCGTGAGCGGTATCCTCGGTGCCTACACCAAGGATCTGGACGGTAATCCCCGTGTCACGGGCGGCAAGATCAACGCCGGTTGCTACCAGGCTCAGTAAGCTTTAATGACAAACTGAATTGGAGCGGTTCTTCATAGGGGCCGCTCCTTTTTTTGCTTTCTTTTTTTAAAAGAATTATTCGTAAATTTGTAAGACATAATAACGCTGAGTTTATGAAAAAATTCTTTATTCTCGCAATTGCTGTTTTCGCTATGCTCTCCTGCAGCAAGGGAGACAATGATCCACGTCTTGTAATCATTACTTTTGACGGCCTTCGCTGGCAGGAACTCTTTTCCGGGGCCGATGCCTCCCTGGCAGGAAGCCCGAAGTATGTCCGCGACACCCCGGAGGAGGGGCGTGAAGCACTAATGCCTTTCATATGGAGCTATGTTCCCCAGCACGGCTACCTGATAGGAAACCGCGACAAGGAAAGCCTGATGCAGGTTTCCAACACCCTCAATTTCTCTTATCCCGGCTACAGCGAAATGTTCTGCGGTCTGGCCGACGACGAGCGCGTTACCAGCAACGACCCCATCCCCAATCCTAACCGCAGCGTGCTGGAAGCCGTTGCGGCCGATCCCCGCTACAAGGGAAAGACCATGATGTTCTCTTCCTGGGAAAGCATACGCTTCGCCGTTAACAACGAGCGCGGCGGCTTCCCCGGCAGCAGCGCTCACGAACCTTCTTATATTGATACTTATGTGAGCAAAATCATCCAGGATATGGATGCAGGCACTCCAAATGGCGGTTTCGGCGGTGGTGAACGCATGGACTTCATTACCTATGGACTGGCCATGGAGGCCCTTCGCCAGGAACATCCCAAGGTTTTCTACATCGGCTTTGGCGATACCGACGAGTTCGCACATGCCGGGCAGTACGACAATTACCTTGATGCCGCCAACTGGACCGACCTTTTCATCCGCCGCATAGTGGAATACTGCGAGAGCGAACCTTATTATAAAGGTAAGACCACCTATATCCTCACCACCGACCACGGTCGTGGCAAGGGCAGCCGTTACACCTCTCACGGGGCCGACATCCGCCCTTCGCGCGAGACCTGGTTCATCGCCTTCGGTGCCGGCGTTCCCGCCCTTGGTGAAACCTCCAAGAACGGTCCTTTCTGGACCAAGCAGTTCTCGGCCACCATTGCCGATATCCTTGGCGTGGAATTCACCCCGGATAACGGTGAGAAGAACGCACCCTTCGACCCCACTTTTTATAAAGAGCCCGAGGTTCCCAAGGCAGCGGCCTCTTTCGAAGCGGTAAATGCCACGCCCAAGGGCAAAGGCCTTCGTTACAGCTATAACGAGGGGGATTTCATGGATGTGAAAGACGTGCTCTTCGCACCTGTCAAGACTCGCGGCATCGTGGCCTCCCTTGGAACTGAAAAGAAGGAGAGGGAAGACCATTTCGGCTTCGTTTTCAAAGGCCTTATGAAGATTGAAAAGAGTGGGCTGTATTGCCTCTCACTCACTTCCGACGACGGCTCACAGCTGTTCCTGAACGGAAAACTCCTTCTGGACTTGAACCGCGACGGAGGCGGCTACAAGGACATTTGGCTGGAGCTGGCCGAAGGTTACCACCGCCTCGAGATTCCGTATTTCGAGAATTATGGCAACGAATCCCTGGAAGTAGGCCTGGAAGGCCCTGGTATCAGCGTGAGCAATTTGCCGGAGTCAATGCTCTATTATGAATAAGATTGTCCTGACTATCATTGCAGCGCTGGCGTCTTTGTCCAACCTTGCTGCGCAAAGCTTTGACGGCAGAAAGTGCTATGCCATCTCGACTCCTGAAGGATTGGTCCTGGATGTGATGGGAAGCGTAAATTCTGAAACCGGTATCTACCTTTCCTATCCCGAAAAGGGTAACGCCAGCCAGGTGTGGCAGCTGCGCCCAATCGGGAAGGACACCTACCAGCTGGTCAACGGTTATTCCTACCAGGCCCTGGACAACGGGGACGGAGCCACTGCCCAGCCGGTAATCCAGTGGCCCTATAACATTAAAAATCCCAATCAGCATTGGAAGATAAGCCGTCTCAAGAACGGGAAATATTCAATTGTGAGCGTAGCCAGCGGGTTGGCTCTGGGAATGTACACTCCTGCAAAATACGGAGAGAAACTTTGGCAGCTTTCGCCCGAGGGAAACAATCTTCAGCAGTGGGTCATTGAGGAATCGGCCACAAAAGTGGATTTCATCCAGCCCAAGACTTCTTCAACCTACGATTGGGAGAACCAGAGGATCTTTGCCGTGAACAAGGAGCCCGGACATCCTACCCTCATCCCTTATGCATCCACGCAGGAGATGTATGCCGATGCCGCCTTCGACCACCCTTGGGAAAGGACAGGTTCGTCGCGTTATATGCTCCTTAACGGAAAGTGGAAGTTCAATTGGGTTGCAGATCCAAAGGATCGCCCCATGAACTTCTGGAAGTCCTCTTTCGATGTGAGCGGCTGGGACGAAATTGACGTTCCCTCAAACTGGGAAATGAAAGGATACGGCACGCCACTTTATACCAACGCAACCTATCCTTTTGCCGATAATCCCCCCTTCATAAACGCTTCGAGGGGTTATACCATTGAGAAGGAACCCAATCCCGTAGGTTCATACCGCAGGGATTTCCAACTGCCGGCCGGTTGGTCCGGAAAACAGGTATATATCCATTTCGACGGCGTTTATTCGGCCTTCTACCTTTGGATAAACGGCAAGAAAGTGGGATACAGCCAGGGTTCGAACAACGATGCCGAGTTTAACATTACCCCTTATGTCCGCAGCGGCCGCAATACCGTTGCCGTAGAGGTATATAAGTGGAGCGACGGTTCATATCAGGAAGACCAGGACATGTTCCGTTTCGGCGGTATCCACAGGGACGTTTACCTTATGGCGCGTCCCAAGGCCCATCTTGCCGATGCCCGTTTCGAAACCATCTTTAATGAAGACCTTACGGAGGCCACCCTCCGTGCCATCGTCCAGACAGGGGACAAGGTTTCGGTAAAGGCCACCCTTCTGGATGAAAAACGTAACATAGTAGGGGAGACTTCCGGCAGCGACGGCATCCTTTCAATCAGCGTTAAGAATCCTAAGCTTTGGAGCGCCGAAAAGCCTTACCTCTATACCCTGTGCCTGGAACTTCCCGGCGAAAGCACCTTCTTCAAGCACGGTTTCCGGAAGGTGGAATTCAAGGGTAACAAACTCTATGTCAATAATGTTCTGACTTATCTGAAGGGTGCCAACAGGCACGACATGCATCCGATTCTGGGTAAGGCCATCCCCGTGGAATCCATGATAGAGGATATCCTCCTTATGAAGCGTTACAACCTGAACACTGTGCGCACCAGCCACTATCCCAACGATCCCAAGATGTATGCCCTGTACGACTGGTACGGACTTTACGTTATGGACGAGGCCGATCAGGAATGCCACGGGAACCTGTCCCTGAGCGACAATCCCGCCTGGCAAGCGGCTTATGTGGACCGCGCCCAGAGGATGGTCAGAAGGGACCGCCTGCATCCTTCGGTGCTGTTCTGGTCGCTTGGTAACGAGAGTGGCTCAGGCTGCAATATCGTGGCCGAGCGTGACGCCGTGCGTGCCATGGATTCCCGTCCCATCCATTACGAGGGGCAGAATTCCGTGGCCGATATGGATTCGAAGATGTATCCTTCCGTCGAGTTTATGGTAAACATGGACCGAGACGGCAGCGACAAGCCATTCTTCCTTTGCGAATACGCCCACGCAATGGGCAATTCCATCGGCAATCTTGCCGAATACTGGGATTATATCGAAAACGAGTCGGTCAGGATGATTGGCGGTTGTATCTGGGACTGGGTGGATCAGGCAATCATTATGCCTGGCACCACCGACGGCAAGCTTTGGTTCGGCGGCTCCTTCGGGGATATGCCCAACGATAACGACTTCTGCTGCAATGGTATAGTTACGGCATACAGGGAGGTTACCCCGAAACTCCAGCAGGTGAAAAAGGTCTATCAATATGTGAAGATCAAGATGGCCGGTCAGGTGGGCAATGATGGTGTTACACTCGAGCTTGAGAACCGTTATACGGCCTACAACCTGAACGAGATGCAGCTTGGCTACGAAGTTCTGCGCGAAGGAAAATGCGTTGCTTCGGGCGCCGTAGCCCTTCCCGACACCGCTCCCTGGGAGAAGTGCAGCATAGGCATTCCCGTTGAAAAGAATCTTCTAGAGACCGAAAACGAGGATGTGGTCCTGCAGGTGGAAGTATGTCTGAAGGATGGCACCCGCTGGGCGACGGCCGGACATGTCGTGGCCCGGGAGGAGATAATCCTCAAGGAGGCGGGAAAACGCCTTTGCGAAAAGATGGAAGATGGTCCTGCACTCAAGATTTGGATAGAGGAAAACCGCTTCCTGCGTGCGAAAAACGATAAGGTTGCCGTGCGCTTTGATCGTCAAAGCGGCAGGCTCCTGAGCTTCTGTCTGGATGGTGAGGAGATTCTTAGCGGAATGGCCGGTCCCGAAATCAACCTTGCCCGTTACATCAGCAACGATATGCGTCTTCCCCAATTGCCCGTAGAAAGCAGACTCAGCGGCTTCAGTTACAAGGCCTCGGAGCAGCTGCTTCAGGTGGATGTCTCCAAGGAAGCCGTATATGGTGACATCTCTTATACCATTTGCTATAGGCTGCATGCCTCCGGCGTACTGGATGTAGATGCGAAATTCAATGCTCCGGAGAATGTCCTGCTGTATCGCCTTGGACTCAGGATGCACCTTTCTTCCGCTTATGAGAAACTATGCTGGTATGGCCGCGGCCCCATGGAGAATTATCCCGACCGCAAGGATTGCGCCTTCCTTGGAATATGGGAAAATACAGTTGACGGCATGGCCGAAAAGTATGTGAGGGCCCAGTCCATGGGCGAACGCACCGACACCCGCTGGCTTTGCCTTGGTGCCGATGACGGCCGCACGGTAAGGATTCAGGCACAGGACAAGTTCGATTTCTATGCCCTGCATTATACCGATGAAGACCTGTACCTGGTAAAATATGGAAACGATCTGGACAAGATTCGACGCCAGGAGATTGTCCTTAACCTGGACGCCGCACTTCGCGGTCTCGGGAACGCCAGCTGCGGCCCCGAGCCTCTTCCCGAATACAAGATTGCTCCAGGTGAGTACAGCTTAAGCTTCCGTATAAGCCGCTAGAGCCATGCGTCTCCTCTTGTGTTTGGCGCTTTGGGGCTTCATTGCGTCTGCATCAGCCCAGGAGCGTTTCCCGGATGGAAAGCCGGTCCCTGCTTGGTTCGGCCAGGCAGGGAAGGCCCCCCTGGAGAGCCTTGGGCGCCGTTATGTCCTTACCGATTACGCTGTAGAAGCGAATTCCCAAAAAGTACAGACAGAAGCCATACAGAAGGTTATTGACCTGGCTGCCCGAAAAGGCGGAGTGGTGGTAGTGCCAAAAGGCGTTTTCCACAGCGGCGCCTTGTATTTTCGTCAGGGAACCCATCTTTGGGTGGAAGGCACTTTAGTGGGCTCGGACAGGGTGAAGGACTATCCGCTTACGACAACCCGCATCGAAGGGCAGACCTGCACCTATTTCCCGGCCCTCATAAACATAGACGGGGTAGATGGCTTCGTCCTGGGCGGCCCCGGACTCATAGACGGAAACGGAACCGAGTTCTGGCGGGAAATGAAGATTCGCTGGTCCTGGAAAAAGGAGGCCGAAAACAAGGACGGACAGCGCCCAAGGCTGCTTTACATATCCAACAGCTCAAACGTTACGCTGCAGGACGTAAGGATGAAGGACAGCCCATTCTGGACCAATCATGCCTATCGCAGCCATCATCTGCGTTTCCTGGACCTTCATATCACATCCCCTTCTTCAGGCGAGGTTGTTGGTTACAGCACCGACGCCATCGACCTTGACAATTGTCACGACGTGCTGGTAAAGGGCTGTTATATGGACGTTTGCGACGACGGCGTAGTGCTTAAAGGGGGCAAGGGCACCTGGGCCGATATCGCTCCGGAAAACGGTCCTAACAACGATATCATAATAGAGGACTGCATTTTCGGGCAGACCCATGCCTGCCTTACACTTGGAAGCGAATCCATTGAAGACAGGAACATAATTTTAAGGCGCTGCGTGTCTCTGGCCTCACATAATGTCTTGCACCTGAAACTTCGTCCGGATACTCCGCAGCACTATGAATACGTGAGGGTCGAGGATATCAGCGGCCGCTGCGGGTCCATCCTGCGCATACGCCCCTGGACACAGTACTACCGTATGGAGGAGAGGGACAATATGCCGGTATCGCTTTGCAACGACATTTCGCTGCAGCGTATAAGCACAGAATGCCGTCAGCAGTTGGATGCGCAGCTGTCGGACCAATACCAGCTGGTGAATGTCACCCTGGAAGGAAGGGATGTGGCCGATATGCTCTCCGGCAGGGAAGAGGCAGGGGAAAGCAGCGTTCCGTCTTCGCGGGAGGGAATGTTGTCGGCCCAGGAGCAGCGACTGCTGCAAAATAAGGCCCATGCGCTGGTTAATTATGACCAGTCGGCCGTTACTCCATACACTCTGGAAGACCCCCTGCGTTTTGCCGATGGAGGGCGCCTGCGCTCGAAAAAGCAGTGGCCCGCAAGGCGGAAGGAGATACTTGACATCTTTCAGCGGGAGATGTACGGCCAGATGCCGCCCCCGAGTGACATTTATTGTGAAGTCCTGGAAGAAGGGATTACGCTGGCGGGTTTTGCCCGGCGCCGGCAACTGCGAATGTGGTTCAAACCAGATCACAGCGGCCCCCATATTGACTGGCTTGAGCTTATTCCCACCCAGGTTCAGGGGCCCTGTCCGGTAATCCTTTTGCTGAACTATACCGGAAATCACGAAATACTTGAGGACAAGGAGATTATCCTGACGGAATCCTGGCTGAGGCCGGCACCGCATAAAGCCTCCAGGCGGACTGCCGGAAAATTCAACAGGGACGGAAACAATAGCGTTTTCCCCGTGAGCAGCCTTCTGGCAAGAGGCTATGCCCTTGTCACGGCCTGTTATTCCGATATTTCCCCAGACCCGGACCCGCTTGTGGAAAAGGACGGCGTCATTCTCCAGGACAGTTTTGCCTATACCGGCGTTTTCGACCTCTGGGGTCCTCGGGACCCTTCAAGGGATGATAATACAGGTTCGCTGGCAGCTTGGGCCTGGGGCTTGATGAGGGGCATGGACATGTTGGAGCAGGATCCCGCACTGGACAGTAAGCGAGTTGTGCTCACCGGTTATTCCAGGCTTGGCAAGGCGGCCCTTATTGCAGGTGCTTTCGATGAGCGTTTCCCCCTTGTGGTACCGATTCAGACCGGCGGAGGAGGCGTTCCGCTGGCGAAGCGCAATTTCGGGGAGACAATCGCCACGGAAGTATCCTCTTTCAGGCACTGGTATTGCCGGGCCTACGACAAATATGCCTACGATACGGCTTCGATGCCTTTCGATCAGCATCTTTTGCTTGCCTGCATAGCGCCACGCGGCCTGCTTGTAGAGGGCTTCGATGAAGACTGGTTCGATACGAAGGGGGAATTCCTTGCACTTCAGGCGGCTTCTCCCGTCTGGAGCTTCCTTGGAAAGGAGGCTTTGCCCCAGGTCCCCTGGCCGGCCGATTACGAGCGCTCTGCCATAGGCAGGGACATCGGCTATGTAAGAAGAAACCAGGGACACGGTATATCGGCCCTGGATTGGATGTGGATGCTGGATTTTGCCGAGGGACTGTTCAATTAGTCCTGCATGCAGAGCAGGGCTGCGCCCAGGATTCCGGCATTATCTACATCGGCTGTCTCTATTTTAAGGTTCTGAACACTTGCGGGGTAGGGGAATTCCCTTACCTGTTTCCACATGGCTTCCTTGTATAAGGGGAAGGCATTGGCTATGCTTCCGCCGAAGATGATGGCTCCCGGGTCAAAAGCGAACATTATCATCTGCACCAGTTTGCCAAGGTGGGTGCCAAACTCTTCCCATATTGCGAGGGCGGCCGCATCACCGGCCTTTGCGGCGATGGCTGCATCCTTTCCGCTGGTGCTTTTCCCAACGAAGAAGCGGCTGGAGCAATAATACTCATAGTCCTTGTCCAGATAAGGGATGCTGCCAATTTCGCCGGCGCCGGTGTTATGCCCGTTGAAAAGCTTTCCGTTGATGAGCAGGGAACTGCCAACACCCGTTCCAAGGGTTACGCACACCATTTCCTTGCTGCCGCGGAGCGAACCGTAATGGGCCACGCCAAGGGCGAAGCAGTTGCAGTCGTTATTAATGGCGACGGGAACGTTGAAGCGCTTTTTAAGCACATCGCAAAGATGGACTTCCTTCCAGGAGGGAATGCCCACGACATTATAGACTATTCCTTTTTCCCTGTCCACAACGGACGGCACACCAATGCCGATTCCTTCAACTTCCGGGGACATCAGCGGCTCGATGAGGCGGCAAATCTGGTCAAGTACTTCGCCCTCGCTGCCGCCCGACAGGGTGGGTTCGGTCAAAAGGCGGAGCAGAACGCCGTCCTGCACGCTTGCTACGCGAATGTTGGTTCCGCCAAGGTCTATTCCAAGGTACATTTTGCTATAAATTTACTTTTCCACTTTTTTCTACTCGCACCGTAGCGCTCTGGCCTTCACCCCAGTAAACCGTAAGAGTGAAAGGAATGTTGGTATTGACTGTGATGGAGGGCTTATCCGTGGCGTTCTTGCGTCCGGCGGCCTTCAGTTCCACAACTCCTTCAGGGCCGAAGGGATAACGGCTGATGCCGTGGGCTTCCGTCTGCCGCAGATCCCATTCTATCTGGTCTTCGGCAAAATTGGAACGGATTCCCAGGATGCACTCGATGAACTCTGCGATGGGCGGCAGACCGGCCCAGCCAACGAAGTCCTTGCGGGCCATAAAACCAGGTTCAATGGATTCGGGCGCATAATATTCCCAGAAGGTGCCGGTGTCCTGCCAAACCTTGAATACGTTGTTGTAGTGGTTGTCGGCAATTTCGCGGCTCTGCTCCTTGTAGCCCTTCCTCCAAAGGCCGTCAATCACCATGTAATTGGTGCCGGGCCAGATGCCTCCCTGCCAGTATCGGCCAAGGGGATTGTATTTCTTGTGATCGGCACTCAGCGAAGGCACCCTGTGAGGGCGGTTGAACTCTTCCGGGCAGGCGAGGTGGGCTACCAGGCTGTCCAGCCTTTCCTTCGGCAGGATATCCGTCTGGAGGGCCCAGAAGGCCGATATTCCCTTGGTGTCGTTCCTTGAGCCATCGGCATATACATCGTAGAGGAAGCCGGTGCGGGGGTCCCACATATTTTCGTTTATCCAGCTTTTGAGGAACTTCATTTCGTCTTCCATTTCCTCTATTTCCTGCCAGCGTTCGGTATAGAAACCAATCTGCATAAGGCAGTTGTTCACCAGGTACTGCTGAAGGTTGGTGTCCAGCCAGCTCATGTGGCCGTTGGAGAAAATCTGGTTGTAACCTTCCGGAACGCGGGGCATATTGTCCATGCCGGTGCCCCAGCCGCTGCTCCAGTAAGTGCCGTCCGGCCAGGTGCGGTTCAGTTTCCACCACTGTGCATATGCCACCAGGGCCGGGAAAACGCGGTGCAGGCGGTCTATGTCGCCGAACTGCTCGTAGTAGAGGAGCTCGGCCCAGGGAAGGAGGTTCGGGCCTGTGCTCACCGGGTCGTAACGCTCGAAGCAGTCGGAGCCGTCGGCGCGAATCTCACGGCAGATGAAGCCGTCCTGGTGCTGTTTCGCATAGAAATTGTCCAAAGTTCTCTGGAAAGGGAAGAACCGGTAGCCGTAGCGGGCGAAGAGCATCATGAAGGAGTCGTCCCACATGAAGATATTGCCGTTGTAGGCCACGTCAAGATAGGGCGAAACGAAACCGGAACCTTCCTGCGGCTGGCGGATGTTGCCAACGGCAATTTTCCAGGCATGCCAGTACATGTCAATCTGGGCCTGGTGCCCCTCCCAGAAGGGGGCGGGGAGCACTTTCTGCGCCTTGTCGAAATCGCCGGGCTTGATGGTCTCCCGCTTCATGCTGCGGTAAGGATTCTCGGCCACGAATATATTCTTCACATAGGTATTCTTGTACGGGAGCTCATAGGGGCCGCTCCTGAGGTCCTGGGCGTTGAGGCAAAGGCTCACAAAAAGCAGTGCCCAGGCAGCTGATATCCACTTTTTCATTTGCTTACCAGTTTCTTGATGGTTTGGGCGATGTATGTATTATTATAGGTGCCGATGAACTCGCGGGAACCGGGGCCGTAGGCGAATACGGGCACCACGGTGGGGGTATGGTCGTCACTGTTGTAGATGCCCAGCACGTGGCCGGTTTCGAGGTTCCCGTCCAGGAGGGTGAGGCCGCCGGTTTCGTGGTCGGCGGTAATGACAACCAGGGTTTCTCCGTTGGAGTCGGCGAAACGCAGGGCCTGGGCAATCGCACGGTCAAAGCCAAGCTGTTCCACTACCGAGGCGGGGAAGCATTCGGAATGTCCGGCATAGTCAATCTTTGCGCCCTCCACCATAAGGAAGAAGCCGTCAGGGGATTCCTTGGAAAGCTTATCGATGGAAGCACGGGTAATATCAGCCAGGAAATCAAGCGTTTCCTCGGTAGCATAGGCTCCCATCCGGTTGTCAAGGCACACCACCTTGCCGGGGGTCTTGTCAATGGCAAGTGCGTCGGTTATGTAGCTGTAGCCGTTCTCTTTCAGGCCTTTGCGCATATCCAGTCCGTCGGCGCGGCGGCCTTCCACATTGTCGCGTCCGCTGCCGCAGATAAGGTCCACGTCCGAAGTGAGCATGTAACTGGTGATGAGTTCCGTGCTGTCACGCTCGGAAGTGTGGCCGTAGAAGACGGCGGGGGTGGCATCGGCAATGTCCCCAAGGGAAACTACGCCGGTGGCTTTGCCCAGGGCCTTGAAATAGTCGGTCATGGGGGAGATTTCCTCCGAGCCGTCGAAATTGGCCGATATGTGGCGCGTCCAGGAGGGCTCACCGGTTGCAAGCGTGCTGCCTCCCGAGGCCGAATCCCCGATGAAATCGTCCTGGGGATTGTAGAACTGGATGCCTGTGCTCTTGACCTTCAAAAGCGTGAGATCCAGATTGTTGGCGTAGGCGCCGGCCACAATCTGGTTCACTCCCATTCCGTCGCCGATCATAAGTATCACGTTCTTGATCTTCTCGGGGCAGGCACCGTCGCTTTCATAGCTGGGGGTATAGGTCTCGATTGGCTTGGAAAGCTGAAGCTTCTCGTTCTGGAAGCCGGAGAAATTACGCGTGGCCTTGTCCAGTTTGCGGGTGCCGGTAACCCCGGCTTCCACTTCGTGGCGGCCCATCGTGAAATTCTTGTTCTGCCAGTCGCTGAAGAAGAGGTTGGCGGTGGCAGGTTTGTCGGTGTTGATATAGTCGATTCCCAGTTTCCAGAAGGTGAAATAGACCGTAGTTCCTTCGGGAGCGTTCCAGAAGCGGACCGGCTTTCCAAGGGAATGTGCTTTCTCAATGGCCTCCAGAAGGGGTTTCTTATCGTCCGGAATGAAATTGCCCTTGCCGTTCCACTTCTTGGCATAGCGGCGGAAGTTGTCGCTTAGGAGGGCCACCCTTTCCAGTTGCCCCTGGGTATAGACCTCTTCCAAATCCCCGTCGAACCATATCCATTTGGGATACTTGGCGAAATCCTTTGATGCGGGAGTCTTTCCGGTAATGGTTACGCGAACCCCGTCCGGGGTGCAGAAAACGTCGGGATATTGCTCCAGGAGGGCTATCACCGTGCTAAGCTGGGGTTCGGTATTGCTCTTGAGCTCTACCATTAGCTGCAGTTGCTGGTCGCTTCCTTTCCACATCCGTCCGCCATTCTCGCGGAAGGTCTTGACTATGGGAAGTACATACATCGACAGGAAGTCCCGTTCGGGCTTCAGGTCTTTGAGATCGTGCCCCACAAGCAGTATTCCGTCCTTGAGGTGAAGATCGGCCTCTATGGACACGCAGTGCTGGGAATAAGCCTCCCAGAAAGGCGCAGTACGTTCATAATCGTTGTGCGAATGAAGCAGCACCGGATGCTGGGCTGCCGCTCCAAGGGGAAGCAAAAGAGCCAGAAAAAGGGAAAATCGTTTCATGCTTATTTATAAAAAATATTTTCGGAACGGATAGGAGACATTCTTTCGGCGCCGGGAGCCTTCCAGAGCCATGCCAGACGCTGTCCTTCGTAGTCTTCCAGATATATGAGCCTGAAGGGGTGCAGGCCTTTTTTCAGGGGGATGCGGCCGAAGGTTGCAAGGGCCGAATGGGTGCCGTCGTTATCGACCACCAGACTGCCGTCAATCTCCAGGACGGAGCCGTCGTCACTGATTAGGCAGAAATCCCAGATGCCGTCTTCGCTGATGTCCAGATAGCCGCTGAAAATGTAGCCGAAGTGGTCTTCGTCCGGAGCCTCACGGAGAGTGGGCCTCTGCATCACTCCGCGGGCGGCAACCGGGGAGGCCAGGACATCGGCCGTCTGGGAAAAGACGCCCCTGTGATAGCTGTAGCGGCAGCCGTTTTTAAGCCCGCTCACCTTGCTGGCTTCCCTGTAATAAGCCTTCTCGGCCTGAAGGAAGGCCTCGGGCGAAGGCTGCATTCCATCCTTGAATGCCTTTGCCCTGATTGGGGCCGATTTATCCAGGTCGAAGGGCCCTTCGTAAAGCGTACTGTTTTCGCAGGGCTCACTGCCGTCAAGGGTATAGTGTATGCGGGCACCGGGGGTGCGTGAGCTCATTTCCACCTTGGCGACATCGTCAAAGAGCTCCAGATGGCCAACGATGGCGGGAGGGGAAACCATCCCTTCGGTGGTCATGGAATAGGGGGCGGGAAGGTCGTCCCTGCTGTGGTCCGGCGTGGCGGAAAGCTTGAATTCCAGGGTGCCGCCGGCCATTATTTCATCGTAGGTGACGTAATTGCGCTCAAGTTTGGAGCCGTTCAGGAGAACGTCGGAAATATAGGGGCAGAAAGGCTTGTCGGCCTTTATCTTGAGGGTGTTTCCGTTACCCAGGGCAATGTTGGCCTCCTTGAAAAGGGGAGCTGCCAGGATGTATTCGCCGCTGCCGGGGCAGGCGGGATAGATGCCCAGGGAGGAAAGGATGTACCAGGCACTCATCTGCCCGCAGTCCTCGTTTCCGCAAACACCGTCTGGTTCGGTGCTGTACATTTCCGTGAGAAGGCGGCGCACGGTGGCCTGGCTCTTCGAAGGTTCACCCACCCAGTTGTAGATGTGGGCCATATGGTGGCTGGGTTCGTTGCCGTGGGCATATTGTCCCATAAGTCCGGTGATGTCCGAAACGTGCACGTTTTCGCTGCGTTCCTCATAGGTGAAGAGGGAATCCAGGGCGGCGACCATGTTTTCACGGCTGCCGAAGAGCATTTCCAGTCCGGCGTGGTCGTGAGGAACGAAGAAGCGGGCCTGCCAGGGAATGGCCTCGGTATAGTCCCGTGTGCTGCTGATGGGGTCGAATGGGGTCATCCAATTGCCCTTGCTGCGGCGTCCGCGCATAAAGCCAGTGGAGGGGTCGAAAACATTCCTGTAACTGGCTGCACGGGCATAATATTCAGCCGCGATTTCCTCGTGCCCAAGGTCTTCGGCCATACGGGCTATGCACCAGTCGTCGTAGGCATATTCCAGCGTCTGGGACACCGACTGCCCTTTCATATCGGCCGGAAGATAGCCGTATTTGATATAGAGGGCCGAATTGTTGTCCTTGTTCTTGCAGGACGATTCCACCATTGCCCGGAGGGCTTCCTCCCCGTCGAAAGTGCGGATTCCGCGAAGCCAGGCATCGGCAATGACAGGGACGCTGTGATAGCCTATCATACATCCTGTTTCGCCGTGGGCGAGAGGCCAGATGGGAAGTTCGCCCCAGCTGCGGTACATTTCCAGCATACTTTCCACCATGTCTGAGACCAGTCCGGGATTGATGATGGTCTGGAGTGGATTCCAGCTGCGGAAGGTGTCCCAGAGCGAGAGGGTGGAATATTTTACCCCGCCGGGTGTTACGTCGTCAATCCTGTTGGGCGTGACAAGGGTGTGATAGAGGCAGGTATAAAATTGCTCCACGGGGCCTCCGCTTACAATGATAGAGCCAAGGGCCGATCCCCAGTCATCCTTTGTGATTGCCAGGATCTCATCGAACCCAAGCTCTCCGGCCTCGGCAATGCGGTTTTCCTTGGCACCCTGGGCGCTGTTGAAGGAAATGCCTGCCTTCACCGTGATTTCCTTTACATCCTTGCCGAAATCCAGAAGGAGTTTTCCCTCTCCGGCATCTTCGGCGGTGAAGGGCTCAGAGAAACTGGCCGAAAGGTAGCACTCCCTGTCCGGAATCCAGCCGGTCACGACCCTTTTGCCGCACACCTCTTTGTCTGAGACGGCTTCCAGGAGGGCCGTTGTTGCCTTGCTGCCCTCGCCGATGCAATGCGTGGCATCGATAAGAATCTTGCGGGCGCCTTCGCCGGTGAAGCTGTATCTATGCAGGCCAACCCTTGGCGAGGCGGTGAGTTCCACTCTGATTCCGGAGGGAAAAACCACTTTGTAATATCCCGGGCAGGCGTTTTCGTCCGAATGGGAGAAAGCCAGGGGACCGGGGACTCCTTCGCCCAGACCTGGGGTGAAAAGGAAGTCGCCAAGGTCGGCACATCCGGTTCCGCTAAGGTGAGTGTGGCTGAAGCCAAGGATGACGGAATCGGAATAATGGTAGCCGGAGCAGCCGTCCCAGCCGTAGGTGCGGGTGTCGGGACTAAGCTGCACAAGTCCGAAAGGAGTAGTGGCTCCGGGATAGGTGTGCCCGTGGAAGTCTGTGCCGTTGAATACGTTAACGGCATCTGACGGGCTTTGATATTTTCCGTTGTAGGAAAAAAGGATTGCGATTAATGCAAAAGCAGTAAAAACTTGTTTCATATCAGTCTTTGTATTTAACAAAGGTACGGAAAAAATTCGTATATTTGAACGATATGAGAAAAACGATACTTTGGTTTCTGCCAACTTTGATTTTTGCTGCCCTTTGTGGCTGTTCGGATAAGAATGACAAGGCTTCCATGTTCCGGGAGCCGCCAATGGAGTATCGGCCCTATGTCTGGTGGCATTGGATGGGGCCCAATTATTCCAAGGAAGGCATACGCAAGGACCTGGAAGCAATGAAGGAGGCAGGTATAGGCGGCGCAACAATCTTCAACATTGCATCGGCCGTACAGGAAACCCATCATCCCATAGGGAACAACCCGTGGCCGGAACAGACCTACCGCAGCGAGGCATATTGGGAAGCCATTGCCTATGCCGCCCAGGTGGCCCGTGAACTTGGCCTTAAGATAGGGCTTCACAATTCGCCGGGATACAGCACTACCGGCGGTCCCTGGATAGACGAGGAGAAGGGGATGCAAACCCTGGTCCACAGTCAGGTAGAGCTTGTGGGCGGAGCGCCGGTGAGCGTAGTGCTTCCGCGCCCTGAACTTCCGGTGTATGGCGGCTGGGGCAATTCCGGCCGCAAGGCCACTTTCTACCGTGACGTTGCGGTGATGGCCGTTCCGGTGAAGGCAGACGCCGCTACGGAGGATGTCCTTGAACTTTCGGCCTTGATGGACGAGGACGGACTTCTGGAATGGGACGCCCCCAAGGGGAAATGGAAAATCCTGCGCATCGGGCACGCTCCCACCCTTTCCAATCCGCATCCGCTTCCAGACGACCTTATAGGCAAGGCTCTGGAGGCCGATAAACTCAGCGCCGAAGTGTCGGCCTATCATTGGGACAATGTGCTTGGGCCGCTGGAAGAGCACGTGGGGAGGTATTTCGGCACGTCCTTTACCCATATACTTATAGACAGCTACGAGGCCGGAGACCAGAACTGGACGCCCGGTTTCAGGGAGGATTTCAAGCGGCAGTGCGGCTACGATCCTCTTCCCCGGATAGCCCTTTTGGAAGCCGATCCTTCGAATTCCCGCAACGCCTCCTTCAAGGAAGACTGGGATATAATAATCCAGCGCTCTTTCCTTGAAAACAGTTGGCAGGTCGCCCGTGACAAAGTGCACGAAAAGGGTCTCCTGCTGTTTTGGGAGCCATATTGGGGGCCTTTCAGCATCACTGAGTCGGTTTATGTGCCGGACCTTCCCATGGGCGAATTCTGGACCCACAGCGACGGACGCATAAGCAGTGCGATCGTGGACAAGGCAAAGGAATATGGCAAGAATCTGGTTGGGGCAGAGGCCTTTACCGGCTGGCCTACCAACAGCCATTATACGGAGGATCCCGCTTTCCTGAAGCGTTCGGCCGACGGTGCCTTCGTCTCAGGGGTGAACCTGCTTTTCCTGCATCACTGGGTGCACCAGCCTTTCGACGACCGCTACCAGCCCGGCATGGGAATGGGTTGGTGGGGAACGCATTTCTCGCGTCACCAGACCTGGTTCGAGCCCGGCAAAGAATTCTTCACCTACCTTTCCCGCTGCCAGATGATGCTTCGGGAAGGAACTCTTGAGGAGCGCGGTGAAAACTGGATTCACAGAAAAAGCGGAAAGGCCGATATCTATTTTGTCGTAAACCAGGAGGACAAACCCCGAAGAACCAGTCTTCCCGCCGGGGAGTTCCCCGCTGAAATATGGGACCCTTACACCGCCGGCATTTCCCTGGCTCAGCCCGGGGATTCCGTAAATCTGGTCCTGGAGCCCGGTCAGTCGTTGTTTGTGGTGCTGCCTAAGGAAAAGACGAATTATGCCAAGCCTTACCAGCCATTCTCTCCCATGGTGAAATGGCGCAGCCTTGGGAAAATATGGAATGTGGATTTCAGCCCCAAGCTGGACGAGCCATTCAGCATCAAGGACTTCGAACTTGAGGACTTTAGCAAATGCGATGAGGAGCGTTTGAAATATTTCTCCGGCACTGCCAGCTACTGCTCAAGTTTCACACTTGCGCCTGAAGAACTAAAGGGCCGTCTGGAAATAGACCTTGGCAAGATGAATGACATCGCCCGTCTTTTCATAAACGGACGCCTTGTGGCAACGCTCTGGTACCCTCCTTTCAAAGCCGATGTCAGCGATTTTGTCAAGGCAGGAGAAAACAGCATAAGGATAGAAGTTACCAACAACTGGGCGAACCGGCTTATTGGCGACGAGCAGCATGAGCCCGATTTCGAATGGGGACAGGACCGCGGAGAGGATTTCGGCCGGGCAATGAAAGCTTTCCCGGACTGGTTCCTGAAAGGGGAGCCCCGCCCCTCGGCCGGCCGCAAGGGCTTTGTCATCTGGTCCTATTTCCGCAAGGATTCCCCGCTTCAGGAAGCAGGACTTGTGGGGCCGGTGAAACTCTATTTCTGCGGAAACGAATATCTGCCGGACCCCCTTGTTAAAAATGACGGAAAGAAGGTGAAGGACGCCGCCGAGTGGGAAACCGTCAGGCGGGGCGAGATACTGGAGATGTTCTCCAGTGAAATGTACGGGCACGTTCCCGCCAAGCCGGAGGGCCTCCATTTCCAGACGCTCTCGGAAGAAAGCGTGTATGACGGACTTGGAATTCGGAAAATCGTCAGGGTTTACCTGGACCGGGCGGGGGAGCACAGTTTTGACATCCTGCTGCATCTTCCTGCCGAGGCAAAGGCTCCGGTGCCTGTTTTTGCCGGACTCAATTTCAAGAGCAACGAAGCCACCCTGGATGAAAGGGCCAATTACCGATGGCCCTATGAATTGGTTCTCCGTGCCGGAATGGGCGTCGCTACCGCCTGGCGTGATTCCATCCAGCCCGATGTGGTGGATGCACAGGGAGGAGTCCGCAGCTGGTACAACCTTGGAGGCGACTGGGGGACCATATCGGCCTGGGCCTGGGGGCTTAGCCGCATTATGGATTATCTGGAGACCGATCCTGCCGTAGATGCTTCCCGCGTTGCGGTGATAGGCCATTCGCGCCTTGGAAAAACCGCCCTCTGGGCAGGAGCGAACGACCTCCGTTTCCGTGCCGTTATCTCCAATAATTCCGGCTGCTGCGGTGCGGCCATATCCCGCCGCAGGCACGGGGAGACCTTTAAAGCCATTGACAATTCTTTTCCGCACTGGTTCACCCGGGAATTCGACAAGTATAAAGATGCGGATGACAGTTTCCCGGGAGACCAGCACTGGCTGTGCGCCCTTGCGGCGCCTCGTCCGCTGTATGTTGCCAGCGCTACGGAAGACGACTGGGCCGACCCTGTAGGGGAATGGTTTTCGGCCCGTTCGGCTGCTCCGGTTTACGGGCTTTACGGGCTGGAGGGAGTCGGCCCTGAATATCCTGCGCCGGACAGTCCTGATGCCGGAAATACCGTGGCTTATCACGTCCGCACCGGACTTCATGGAATCTTTGCCTATGACTGGGCCCAGTATGTGCGGTGGTTTGAAAAAAATACAAAATGATATAGAATGTTTAGGAAAGTATTATTCTTTGCAATGGCGGTGCTGGCTTTGGCCTCTTGCGGCAAGAAGGAGCAGGATTTGAAGCCAATTACCGCTGTCAGTTTTTCGGATGTCAGGATTAATGACGATTTCTGGTCGCAGCGCCTGTCGGTGCATCTTGGCGAGACCATTCCGCTTTGCATAGACCAGATTGAAAACCAGACCGGCCGCATCCGCAATTTCGAGAACGCCGCAAAAGGGGAAGGGGAGCACTCCGGTATCTTTTTCGATGATTCCGACGTTTACAAGGCCCTGGAGGGCATGGCTTATTCCTATCAGATTTCCAAGGACCCTTTTATTATGGCCAAGTGTGACGAGTGGATAGACAAGTTCGCAGCCGCCCAGCAGCCGGACGGATATCTGAACACCTATTATATCCTTACCGGCCTGGACAAGCGCTGGACCGACATAGACAAGCACGAAATGTACTGCGCCGGACACATGATAGAGGCCGCCGTGGCCTATTACAAGGCTAGCGGAAAGCGTAAACTACTGGATGTGAGTGAGAAGATGGTGGCTCACATGATGAGCGTCTTCGGTCCGGATAAGCGTCATTGGGTTCCGGGGCACGAGGAAATCGAGCTGGCCCTTGTGAAGCTCTTTGAAGTGACCGGGAAGAAGGAATACCTGGATTTCGCCGCCTGGCTGCTGGATCAGCGCGGACACGGCTATGGCGCCTATGTGGGAAGGGATGAAAAATACTGGAAGGAACATTACCAGGATGAGTTCCCGGTGCGGGAACTTTCCCGTATTTCCGGCCACGCCGTTAGGGCCATGTACCTTTACTGCGGCATGGCCGATGTGGCCGCCTATACCGGAGACACCCAGCTTATCGACGCCCTGAACCGCCTCTGGGACCATGTTGTCATGCGTAATATGTACATTACCGGCGGCATCGGCCAGTCGGCCAGGAATGAAGGCATCACCCAGGATTATGACCTCCCGAACAAGGAAGCCTACTGCGAAACCTGCGCTTCGGTGGGTATGGTCTTCTGGAACCAGAGGATGTTCCAGTTCACCGGCGACGGAAAGTATGCCGATGTGGTGGAGCGCAGCCTGTATAACGGCACCCTTGCCGGCGTTTCCCTCTCCGGAAGGCTTTTCTTCTATGTGAATCCGCTCGAATCCGACGGCAACCATCACCGCCAGAGATGGTATGGCTGTGCCTGCTGCCCCAGCCAGATATGCCGCTTCATCCCTTCCATCGGCAGTTACATTTACAGCACTTCGAAGGAAGGTCTTTGGGTGAACCAGTACATAGGCAATTCGGCGAAAATTGAGGTCAAGGGGCAGGACGTGAAACTGAAACTTGAAAGCCAGATGCCGGTGGACGGCCACGTTATGCTCACTCTTGGTCTTGGGAAGAGTCTCAAGACCGATGTCCGCCTGCGCATTCCCGCCTGGTGCAAGGACTACACCATTGCCATTAACGGCCAAATCGTCAGCGTCCCGGAAGACAAGGGCTATGCCGTCCTGTACCGCAAATGGAGCGACGGCGACCAGGTGGAAATGATACTGGACATGCCCGTGGAACTTGTCGCTGCCGACCCCAGAGTGAAGCAGAACGTAGGAAAACGCGCCATCCAGCGCGGAGCATTGGTGTATTGCCTGGAGGAAGTTGACAATCCTGTAGATTTCGACAATCTTTCCATTACGGAAAATGCCGATTTCTCCCTGGAAAGGCTTAACCTGAAGGAAGGCTTCGGCTATCCCTTGCAAAGGATTACTGCCACCACTCCCACCCAGACTCTTCGTTTCGTGCCCTACCTGGCCTGGGACAACAGGGCGCCGGGCAAAATGAAGGTCTGGATTCCGCTTTCCGAATAAATAACGCTAATTACAATGGATAAAAACATAGCTTTGAACCCCAACGAGGTTGTGGCTTTCCTCCAAAAAAGGCCGGAAGAATTTACGCGCGAAGACATACTGCGCTTCATCAGCGAGAAGGGCATCAGGATGATTGATTTCATGTATCCGGCCGAAGACGGTAGGGTTAAGACCCTGAATTTCAGCGTGAACAGCCTCGCATATGCCGAAACCGTGCTTTCAGAAGGGGAGAGGGTGGACGGCTCCAGTCTTTTCCCCTCCTTCATTGAGGCTGGAAACAGCGATTTATATGTGATTCCGCGTTATCGGACCGCATTTGTGGATCCTTTCATCCAGATTCCAACCCTATGTCTCCTTTGCGGCTTCTATGACAAAAACGGGGAGCCGTTCGATTGCGCTCCGCACGCCACCCTCATGCGGGCCGAAAAGGCATTCGAAGCATCCACGGGCCTTCAGTTCGAGGCCATGGGAGAGCTGGAATACTATGTAATCTGCAATGAGGACACGCTTTTCCCCGCCACGGACCAGAAGGGTTATCACGAGAGCGAACCCTTTGCCAAGCTGAACGATTTTCGCCGCGAATGCATGGACTTCGTCGCAAAAACCGGCGGTCAGATCAAGTATGGCCACAGTGAAGTGGGTAACTTTACCCTGGACGGAAAAATCTATGAGCAGAACGAAATCGAGTTCCTGCCCTGTCCCGTGGAAACGGCCGCCGACCAGCTTCTGCTGGCGAAATGGGTGATACGGAACCTGGCCTGCCGCTACAAACTGGACGTGAGTTTCGCCCCCAAGATTACAACCGGCAAAGCTGGTTCGGGCATGCACATCCACATGCGCCTGATGAAAGACGGCCGTAACGTAACTCTTGGCGCCGACAACCGCCTGTCGGAGGAATCCCTACGCGCCATTGCCGGCCTTATGACCCTGGCTCCGTCCATCACTGCCTTCGGCAATAAGAATCCCACCTCCTATTTCCGCCTTGTGCCACATCAGGAGGCTCCCACCAATGTGTGCTGGGGCGACTGCAACCGAAGTGCCCTGGTTCGCGTTCCCCTTGGCTGGAGCGCCGGAGTGGACATGTGCTCCCGCGCCAACCCTCTGGAAAAGGCCGGGGCCAAGGACACGCGAGGCAAGCAAACCTTCGAGATGCGCAGCCCGGATTGCTCGGCCGATATCTATCAGCTTATGGCAGGCCTTTGCGTCGCTGCCCGGAAGGGCCTTGAAATGCCCCGGGAGCAGGCTTTGCAGATAGCCCGCGAAAAATACGTGGACATGGACATCCACCGTAGTGAGAATGCCGACCGCCTGGCCAGTCTTGACTCCCTTCCCACTTGCTGCACCCAGAGCGCCAGGTGCCTGGAAAAAGACCGTGCCGTGTATGAGGAGGCCGACGTTTTCAGGCCCCGCATGATTGACGGTATAATCAAGGCCCTTCGCTCTTACGATGACGCCCAGCTTCACCGCGAAGCCCGGGGCGACACCAAGCTTATGCGAAAACTCGTTGCCCAATATTTTTATTGCGGATAAATTATGGACAGAAGAGATTTCATTAAGATTTCAGGGACCGCCGCCGCAGGTATGGCCCTGGTGGGCTGTGGCAGCTCCTCCTCGGAAAAGCTTGGTCATTTTTCACTTACCCAGATTTCATCGGCAACCGATACCATAGGTGAGTCATACCTGATGAAAACCTCCGGAGGAAAGGTCATTATGGTGGACGGAGGCTATGCATCCGATGTGGAAAAACTTCGCGGTCACCTTGCAAAGGCCGGGAATCACGTGGACCTGTGGTTCATCACCCATCCGCACGAGGATCATATGGAGGCCCTTGCAACCATTTTGAACGATCCCAAGGATATCACCATCGGCAAGGTGATTTATTCCCGCGTACCGGATGAATTCCTGAACTGTGAGCCCGGTAGCGCCGACGCCGCCCGTTCCTATTACCGTGCCCTGGATGACTTCATGGACGGTACCGATTTCATCAACGTGCATCAGGCAGGAGAGCGTTTCGACATTGACGGCGTCGGAATCATGATTCTTAGCGTGGCCGATATGAGCCTTCCCGTGAAGCATTTCAACGAACAGTCGATGATTATCCGAATGTGGGACGACAGCAAGAGCGTTGTGTTCCTGGGAGATGCCGAAGTGTGCCGCGGTGACAGCGTGCTGGCTCAGTACAAAGAGTATCTGGACTGTGACTACCTTCAGATGGCACACCACGGCCAGAACGGCTGCTCGGAGGATTTCTACAAGGCAATCAATTTCCGCGCTTGTCTCTGGCCCACACCTTCATGGGTTTGGGCGCCGTCTCCGGAAAACACTTGGCTGAAAACCTGGGACACCCGCCGCTGGATGGATGAAAAGGGTATTACCGAGCATCATGCCAGCTGCGAGGAAGAGGACTGGACTTTGGAATAGCCGTGAAATGTAAGAGATTAGTTATTATTTCGAGGACTGTGAGGGCCAGGTCCTGGACGCATGGCTTGCCGGCCCCGGCGGGCAGATGATAGCTTTGGCCGAATGGAAT
Source organism: uncultured Bacteroidia bacterium (assembly GCA_902772985.1). GTDB lineage: Bacteria > Bacteroidota > Bacteroidia > Bacteroidales > UBA932 > Cryptobacteroides. The sequence continues at coordinate 23,213 of CACYCP010000042.1, forward strand.
CTATACCGAAACGAATAATTTGAAATATTGATGAGAAGAGTAGTATTTGCATTGGCGGCAATCCTGCTGGCGGAATGCCGGCAAACAGCCGTTACCCCCGAAAACACCGCAGTGTGGACTCCGCCGCAGGAGGAAATCCTTGCCGCTCCACAAACCCTTGGTTGCGCCCAGGCCACATCGGCCCCCAATCAATGGATTGCTTTCCGTAAGGATGTAAAACTGGATGCCGTGCCAGGCTCGGCCCTTGCACGAATTGCCGTGGACAGTAAGTACTGGCTGTGGGTGAACGGGGAGCCGGTGATTTTTGAAGGAGGCCTGAAACGCGGCCCTAATCCCGGCGACAGCTATTTTGACGCTGTTGAACTGGCCCCTTACCTGAAGGCGGGGGAGAACCGCATTGCACTGCTTCTCTGGTATTTCGGCAAGGATGGTTTTTCGCATCTGAGCAGTGGTACGCCGCAGCTTTGGTTCGACTGTCCGGCCCTTGGAGAAGGAGGATGGCTTTGCCGTGTACATCCTGCTTACGGAACGGCAAGCGAACTCCCGGCTCCGAATTACCGCCTTCCGGAATCCAGCATTGCTTTCGATGCCAGGGCCGATATCGGCTTCTGGCAGGACGGCAGTCTTGAGGGCTTTGCTCCGGCCGTTACATTGGAGGGCAGCCTGGGCGCCTTGCACATCCGTCCCATTCCGCAGTGGAAAGACTTCGGCATTAAGGAGGTAGCCTTTGAAACTCACCCTGGTCCTGCGGCCGATACCCTTGTAGCCATTCTTCCGCACAATATGCAGATGACGCCGATTTTGTCGGTAGAAGACCCCGACGGCGGGCATCATATTATTATTGAAACCGACCACGCCAAAGTAGGGGAGCAGTGCCTGAGGGCATCATATACCACCAAGGCCGGCGCACAGGAGTACGAGTCCCTGGGCTGGCTTAGCGGACAAAAGATTATCCTTACCGTAGAGCATGGAGCCCGGGTTACTGGCCTGAAATACAGGGAAACCGGTTATGACACCGCCCCGGAAGGAAGGTTCAGTTGCTCCGATCCTTTCTTCAACCGCTTCTGGGAGAAGGGCTTACGCACAATATACGTCAATTCCCGTGACAGTTTCTTCGATTGTCCGGATCGTGAGCGCGCCCAGTGGTGGGGAGACATTGTTACCATTCTGGGGGAGAGTTTCTATACCTACACACCCTCTTTGCATGGACTTATCCGCAAGGGAATCCGCGAACTGGTTGACTGGCAGCGCCCGGATGACATCCTTTTTTCGCCCATTCCCGGCAATTATGGCGTTGAACTGCCCTGTCAGATGCTGGCTGCCGTAGGCCGTTATGGCATCTGGACTTATTACATGAATACCGGTGACGTGGAGACCATACGCTATGCCTTCCCCAAGATCAAGAAGTATCTGGATACTTATCATATCGGCCCTGACGGACTGCTGGAGTGGCACAACGGTGACTGGAACTGGGGCGACTGGGGGGGCAATCGTGATATGCGCCTGCTGCAGAACCTTTGGTATGTGCTTGCCCTTCAAGCCCTTTCCGATATGGCCGACATCGTTGGAGAGGAAGGTGAGGGCGGCGCCATCTGGGACCGGATGACTTCGCTTCGAAAAGCCGTCAACCAGGTTTGCTGGAATGGCAGTTGTTACAGGCATCCCGGCTACGATGGGGAAACCGACGACCGGGTGCAGGCCCTTGCAGTGCTTTCCGGTACGGCAAGCCGGGAAAAGTATGACGCCATTTTCGAGGTCCTGAAAACCCAGGAACACGCCAGTCCTTATATGGAAAAATATGTAATGGAAGCGTTGTTCGCGATTGGCCATGGCGACTATGCCCTGGAACGTGAGCGCCGCCGCTACGAATTCATGGTTAACCATCCTTTCCACGATACTCTCTTCGAAAACTGGAACGTGGGTGTGGACGGAGACTGGGACTGCGGCAGCGTGAACCACGCCTGGAGCGGCGGCCCCCTGGCCGTTTTCCCCACCAGGATGTTCGGCGCAGTGCCAACCGAGCCGGGCTGGAAAGCTTTCTCTGTGAGACTTGATCCGAATATTTTCCCTTCCTGCAGCCTTTCTTTCCCCACGGTGGCCGGATCAGTGTCGCTCGCTTACGATGCCAAAGCCGCCACTTTGGAAGTGCAGGTTCCAAAGGGCTCATCGGCCAATGTGGATATTCCTTGGGTGGCGAAAAATTATACCCTGGGGCCCGGAAAGCACAAGTTGGAATTTGGAAAAAAGGATTCTGCCAAGGGGGCATATCTTTACCAGGACCCTTCCCAGCCGGTGGAAAAGAGGGTCAAGGATTTGATGAAAAGGATGAGCCTGGAAGAAAAAACGGCCCAGCTGACGGCCCAGCTGCTGTTTATGGATAATTATTATGCCGAGCGGAATTATAATGCCGGACATATCAGAAATGTAGGGCACTTCCTTCCGGACGGAGGTCTTCGGAACGATCCCGCTACGGTTGCCCAGCGTATCAATGACGATACCCGCCGCTCCATAGAGGCCAGCCGATGGGGCATTCCTGTCCTTCAGCACGGTGAGGCGCTGCACGGTGCCCAGTGGGGTAATGCCACCTGTTTTCCGCAGAGCATAGGCATGGCTGCGACCTTCGATGAAAATCTGTATTACCAGGTGGGACAGGTCGTGGCAGAGGAACTTCGGGCCGTAGGCGTAAGGCAGGTCTATGCGCCGGTGATTAACATCACCCGTGACCAGCGCTGGGGCCGCGGCCAGGAAAGCTACGGCGAGGACGTGCTGCTGAACTCCCGTATGGGTGTTGCCTATGTCAAGGCCCTGGAAGAGGGCGGCGTGGTGGCCACTCCCAAGCATTTCGTGGACAATTACGGAGAGGGCGGCCACGATTCCTTTGCCTCCATCACATCCTGGCGGGAGCTCCGGGAAGTATATCTGGAGCCGTTCCGTGCCTGTGTTCAGGAGGGCGGAGCCAGAGGAATAATGAGCGCCTACAATTCTGTGGACGGCATTCCTGCCAGTTGCAGCAAAGTGCTGCTAAGGGACATTCTCAAAGATGAATGGGGCTTCAAGGGAATAGTGGTTTCGGATTACGGTGCAGTGGAAATCGTAAACAATCACCACCGTCTTACCGAAAACGAGGAGGAGGCGCTGGCCTTATGCATCAATAACGGTTTGGATTTGCAGCTTGCAAATACCAACAGCAAAATACAGATGCTCGTCGAAGATGGAAGCATAGACCGCAAGGCACTTGACCAGGCTGTGGAGCGCGTTCTCAGGATTAAGTTTGAACTTGGCCTTTTTGACCAGCCTTATGCCGATCCGGAAAAGGCCGCGGCCCTGGTGCGCAGCGATGCCCACAGGGAATTGGCCTATGAAGCGGCCTGCAAGTCTATGACTCTCCTTAAGAACAATGGTATCCTGCCGCTAAAACCGGGTTCGGTACGCCGGATTGGACTTTTCGGCCCTGCTGCCAATATGCTGAACCTGGGCGATTACAGCGGAGGCCGGGGCGGATGGAAAGGAGAAGGCGGAATTACTCCCTACCAAGGGCTGAAGAAAGCTTTCGAGGGAAAGGGAGAGGTCCTGCTGAATCCCGATCCAAAAAGTTGCGACGTGCTGCTGTTCTTCCCCACTATCACCGAGGAAGAAGGCCAGGACCGCAGCAGTTTCGCCCTGCCATCGGCTCACGAAACCCGCTATGTGGAATCTTCCGGCGGTCTTATCGTTGCCGGTATCAGCGAGAGGGTTATAGAGGTGGACCAGGAAAAGATGGTGCGCGATCTTATTGCAACGGGAAAGCCGGTGGTGGCCGTGCTTCATAACGGTGCCGTAATCGATATCTCCGGCTGGGTTGACGATGCTGCTGCCGTTCTGGAGGCTTGGTATTCCGGAGAACAGGGTGGCCGCGCCATTGCCGATATTCTTACGGGAGAGCGCAACCCTGGAGGACGTCTCCCCATGAGCTGGGTGCGGAACATCGGCCAGAATCCTTATTACTATTCCATCAAGCCCAGCGGCCGCGGTTACGGATATGTCGAGAATGACGGTTCCCCGCTCTTCCCCTTTGGCTTCGGGCTAAGTTATACTACCTTTGAATACAGTGACTTCCGGCTGCCAGATCAGTTGGAGGCGGGAGAAAGCCTGAAAGTGAAAGTGACGCTTACCAATACCGGCTCCGTCTCCGGCGACGAGGTGGTCCAGCTTTATGCGCATGACGAGGTCGCTTCGGTAGTGCGCCCCATGAAGGAACTGGTGGCCTTCACGCGTGTTACACTTGCTCCCGGAGAGTCCCGGGAAGTGGAACTGGAAGTGCCCTACAGGCGTTTTGCCCTTTGGGATGCCAATATGGTGCAGCGCATGGAAGAAGGCTGGTTCTCGCTATGGCTTGGGCGTGATGCTTCCACCAAAATCATCGGCGGAAGGGTTTATGTGAAATAATCAGACCGGGGAAAAGAAACAAGATTCAATAAGAGTATATGGACAGGAGAAAATTCATCAAAGTGACGGGCACAACTGCTCTGATGGCCGGGACTATGCCCATATCTTCTTCATGCAACAGGAAAAAAGAGCTTGCAGGGGCGCTTCCGCCCATCGATCCCTCCCAAATTACCCGCGACGTGGATGTGCTCCCGCCGCTCAACGTCAAGGAAATCCGCATTAAAATTGGCGCCACCGCCCCTTTCGGCGTACTGCACCTTTCCGACACTCACATTGTCCGGGCCGATGACCGCGACGACGAAAGGAAAATCGCCCTGGCCTCCCGCCGGGTCCGGAGTATGGCCTATGGGGAGCATTACCTGGACGAGGCAATACGCTATGCCAGGGACAATGGCCTGTATATGATGCATACCGGGGACCTTTACGACTTTGTCTCCGAGGCCAATCTGGACAGCTGCGCCCAGCACATGCTGGCTGCCGACTGGTTCGTGTGCGCCGGCAATCACGAATATTCCAAATATGTGGGGGAAGCCAAGGAGGACGAGGCCTACAAAGCCAGCAGCAGGGAGGCCGTACAAGGTGCGTTCCCTAACGATCTTACTTTTGCCAGCCGCATCATCAACGGAGTAAATTTCGTGGCCCTGGACGATGTTTATTATAATTTCACGGAGCGTCAGCACGAGCTTATGCAGGAGGAAATGAAAAAGGGCCTTCCCGTGGTTATGCTGTGCCATGTGCCGCTGTACACACCCCAGGCTCTCTCCGATGAACTTCGTTTCACCGACGGCAACTGCGGATATTTGACCGGCGTTCCGGAGGAATTCACTTCGAAGTACGACCCCGGTGTCACCTATCCTCCGGGGCAGGAATGGCGCTACCGCAAGGTGCAGCAGCACTCCGACAAGCCAACCCTGGATTTCCTGGCCTGGCTCAAGGAGCAGAAGCTTTTGAAAGCCATACTTTGCGGGCACTGCCACCGCTATTACGAAGAAAGATTTTCCAAAACAGCAATCCTGTATGCCGTCACTGCAACCTACAAGGGCGGTGTTCAGGCAGTTTATTTCGAATAGTATGAAGAAGACATTTTTATTGACGATGATTGCCTTCATAGCCGTTTCTTGCGGCCAGAAGGTTCAGGAGGTTACAGAGCAGGGACGGACAGACCTTGGCTATAATCCCATATGCCCCATGGGCGTATATATGGCCGATCCCAGCGCCAAAGTAATTGACGGAAAACTATATGTGGCCTGTTCCCTGGACCTCACGGAGGAATACTGGTGTTCGGCCTACCATCACATGCTCTCTTCCGAGGATGCCCTTTCCTGGACTCTACACCGGGATATTTTCGCTACTAAAGGGCCGAATGACCAGGTTTCTTACAGCGACGCAGACCTTTATGCCCCGGACATTGCGGAAAAGGACGGAAAGTATTACCTCTACTACGACATGTCCGACTGGACGGAAGGCGTAGCCGAAGGGGACAGCCCGGCGGGCCCTTACCGTAACGGACAGCGCATAGGGGACATAACCGGCATCGACCCCTGCGTTTTCATAGACGATGACGGGGAGGCCTATTATTTCTGGGACCAGTTCAGTGCCCGCGGAGCCAAACTTAATCCGGACATGAAGACCCTGGATATGAGCACTTTGCATGAGGGTATAGTCACAGAGGATGAGCATTTCTTCCACGAAGGGAGTTTCGTTTTCAAACGCGACGGCTGGTACTATTTCGTGTATGCCGATGTCAGCCGGCAGAACATGCCCACCTGCATCGGCTACTCCATGTCCCGGAACATTTGGGGACCCTATGAATACAAAGGGGTGATTGTGGACAGTAACGGTTGCGACCCTGGTGTATGGAACAACCACGGCTCCGTGGTGGAATTCAATGGGCAGTGGTATGTGCTGTACCACCGTTCCACCCATTACGGCAGCAAGTTTCGCAAGGCCTGCATAGAGCCCATCACTTTCAATGCCGACGGTACCATCAATGAGGTTGAAATGACCTCCCAGGGCGCTGGAGCGCCGTTATCGGCCTATGAAACCATCGACGCCGCCCGCGCCTGCCTCTTCAACGGCGGACCGCACATCCGTCTGATGGACGGGCGCACGGACCGGGAAATCGTTTCCGGCATCCTGGACGGCAGCAAGGCCGCCTGGAAGTATGTGGCATTCGGACCCGACACCCGGAAACTGACGGTCCGTGTGCGTGCGCTGGCCGGCGGAACCATCACCGTGGCCCAGGACCAGTCTTTTTCCGGCCGCATCGCCCGGCTGGACGTCCCTGCCGGGAAAGGCGAATGGGAAACCCTGTCATGCGAGGTGGAAAACGCAGAGGCGGGCCCTCATGCCCTCTGGTTCATGTTCAGCGGCCCCGGCGGATCCTGGAAGGAAAGGCCGGAACTCTTCGACATAGACTGGATGGTATTTGAATAAATGCTTATGAAAAGGCTGCTTTCCACCGCTGCGATCCCCGCGAGGTGCCGCTGAGGGATGTCTTACCGGCATGGGGCATCTTGTGCCAGAAGAATAATGCTATCCACGAAAAAAATTGTATCTTTAAGCACTTAAATCTGATACCGGATATGGCACAGGAGCGTTTCCCGGACGGGAAGAAGATATCGGCCCTGGGTCCGCAGGATAGATGATTTAGATTTGTTACAATAATGACACAGATATGGATAGACGAGATTTTCTGAAAAGTACCGCAGCGGTAGCCGTGGCGGCATCTGGCGCCGAAGGCTTGGTGCAGGCGGCTGAAAGGGTCCGGACGGCCCTGCCGGAGGAAGAAACGGGGCAGTTGCTGGCATCGGCCCCCATGCTGCAGAATTTTGCCGAGACATCGATAGGCGTGGCCTTTACGGTGAATGCACTTGCGAACGGGTATGTCCTCATTGGAGAAAAGCCGGACCTTTCCGAAGCGCGGAAAATCCTGTGCGGAGGCTATCGCCTGGCCGATATTGACGAGCGCGTGATTCATGTCAGGGTTACGGGCCTTCGTCCGGCCACGCGATATTACTATCGTATAGGCGCCGACCGTATCCATTACGGAGGCGGATACGATATGAAAATCCTGGGAAATGAGGAAGACTCCCGTGTGTACAGCTTCGTTACGGCTGGTAAGAAGCTGAAGGGAAGCAGTTTCTGCGTCATTAACGACACCCACGACCGCTGGAATGCCATCGGCCCGGTGCTGGACAAGGTGGCTGCCATTTCTCCCTCCTGTGTGGTCTGGAACGGCGATGCCTCCAATACCGAGGAGAAACTGGAAGACCAGCTTAGGATATTCCTGGAGCACCCGCTGGAGAGGAAGGACTATGCGGCAGAGATTCCCTATCTTTTCTGCCCCGGAAACCACGATTCCAGAGGCCGGGCAAACAGGCATCTTGAGAGGGTATGGATGTACCGCCAGCCGGAAGAAAGGAATGTGCGGGACTGGGACCTTGGACGAAACTTTGCCGTGAGGATGGGCGATATCGCAATGATTGGCCTGGATACGGCCGAGGACAAGCTGGATACCAATCCCATTTTCGCCGGCCTTTTCAAGAGCGAGGAATACCGTCAGGCCCAGACTGCGTGGCTGCAGGAGGCCCTGAAGCGGCCGGAAATAGCCGGTGCACCTTTCCTGGTGGCTTTCTGCCACATTCCACTTTTCGACGATGGTCCAGACCACAATCCCGGCGATGTGGCTCCGGCCGATTATGATCCCAAATATACGACGGACTATGCTTATTGGCAGCGTACTTGCTCCAGGATGTGGGGGCCCTTGCTTCACAAGGCTGGCTGCCAGGCCCTTATTGTGGGCCATCTGCACCGTTACCGCGTATATGAACCTGCTCCCGGCCGCTGCTGGACGCAGATTGTGGGCGGAGGTCCTCAGATGAATGACGTCGGTTACCCTACGGTAATTGAAGGGAGGGTTGATGGGGGGAAACTCAAGATAACCGCGCATAATGTTTTCTCGGGAAAGGTTCAGGGAGAACTGGAATTTGAAAAACGCAAGAAATGATGAGGAGAAATAGTTTATTGTGGAAAAAATGAAAAGATCAGGTTTATTTATTGAATTGCTTGCATTGCCCCTGGCCATCGCTTGCCAGCAGCCCGCTGCCGGAGAATGGACGCTGGACAGGCTTGCCACCATGGTGGATGAGGGGGGCTGTGTCCAATTGAATACAAAAGGAAAGCCTTCAGGCAGCTTGGTCTGGACTTCCGGCGATGAGACTGTCGCCACGGTGGATGATAAAGGCCTTGTGAGGGGGATCTCTTTCGGAGATGCCTGGATTAAGGCTCGATGCCCTAAAAGCGCAGAAGTGGATTCCTGCCTTGTCTCTGTGGGCTATCTGGCCCAGAACCCCATTCTTCCCCCTTCCTGGGAACTTTTCATAGCCGACGGAGAGCCGCATCTTTTTGACGGCCGGATGTATATCTACGGTTCAAGGGATAATTACAACGGCTTGGGGAATGATGGAAAGATTGACTGGTGCTCGGACAATTACCACGTCATCTGGTCCGATGACCTTCTTCATTGGAACGATGCAGGAGAAGCCTTGAACCTGAAGGATATTCCCGATGAAGTGAAGGGGACCGGCCGCCGTCTCTGGGCGCCGGACGTGTTCCGGGACCCGCAGACGGGCAAATACCATATGCTGGCGTGCACCAACAGCGCGAAAGTGTTCATCCTGGATGCCGACAGCCCGGAAGGGCCGTTCGTCAATGCCCGTACCGTCACTTTGGACGGAAAGGAGTTAGGCCACATAGACCCCGGTGCCTTGGTTGACGATGACGGGAGAGTGTATCTGGCTTTGCCGGAATTCATAGTCGCCCAGCTGGACCCGGCCGATTATTCCCGCGTCCTTCCGGAAACTGTCCGGGACCTGACTCCCGCAATGCCACAGGACAATGAGCCCTTCGAAGGCCCTTCACTCCGAAAGCGCGGGGACACCTACTACTACATTTACATCCAGAATCACGGGAAAAAGGCCGATGGCCCTTTGCCCACCCGTATGGCCTATCTGACCTCAAAAAATCCTCTCAGCCCTTATACTTATCAAGGCCTCATCGTTACCAATCACGATTATCCGGATGCCGGAAATGTTCACGGCTCTTTCGAATGTATTGATGGGAAGTGGTATCTTCAGTATCACAGGAGCGTGCCCAGTCTGGTTTTGACCCGCGAAGCGTGCCTTGACCCCCTTGAGTTCAACGAGGATGGAACCATCTGCGAGGTCAAGATGTCTTCCTCAGGTGTGAGGGGCGCCTTCGGCCTTGGCGAGAAAATCCAAGCCTCGGCTGCCGTAGAGTATTCCACAGGACGGAAAGGCGGGTTGATGGAACTGAAAAGGAAGGAATATCCTATTATCAGTTTTAACGAAAACCTCCAGTGGACAGGTTACAGGTATGTCGATTTCTCCAAAGTTCCTTTCAATGTCACTGTCAGTGTCAAATCGGGTGGGCCCGGCGGAAAGCTGGAGCTCCGAAAAGGTTCTCCGGACGGCCCTGCTATCGCTGTGCTGGATATTCCCGACACCGGCTGGAAGTGGAAGGAAGTATCGGCCCGCATCCAAATTGAAGCCTCTGGAAAAGATGCAGTATATCTGGTGGCAACCCGGGCTCCATTCAGCGTCAAGTATTTTATTTTCCGTTAATTGATATGATGAATAAACCTTTCTTGCTGGCACTTTCACTTGCACTGTTTTCCTGCTCGGCAAAGCAGGAACCTGTGGCACTTGTAAACGTCTTCAACGGAACGGATGCTGCCGGAAATACATATCCTGGTGCAAGCCTTCCTTATGGGATGGTGCAGTTGAGCCCGGATACCGACGGCGAAACCGCGTCCGGATACCGCTACGCCCATAGCACCATCCTGGGCTTCAGCCATAACCATCTCTCCGGTACCGGCTGCCCGGACCTGGGTGACTTCCTTATCACCCCCGGCCTTGACAACGTGTGTGCCTTGCCTTTCTCCCATAAGGACGAAAGCGCCTCTCCAGGCTACTACAAGGTGGTTTTTCCCGAGAAGGGGATAACGGTTGAACTCACGGCGACAGAGCGTGCCGGAGTGCACCGCTACAGTTTTCGTGGTGAAGGGCGGCGCCTGATTCGCCTGGATGCAAACCATTGCGTAGGCGGTTGGTGCAGCGCATCGGATGTGAGAGTCGGCCTGGAAGGGACGGAGGTTACGGCCTCCAGGCGCGTAGTCGGTTGGGCCCACGGCAGGGATACTTATTTTTCGGCCGTTTTCTCGGAGCCCTTCCTGTCGGTGGAAGAAACGGCTCCGGGAGAGCTCACTTTCCGTTTTGCAGATGATCTGGAAGAACTGACGCTTTTCGCCGGTATCTCCGGGGTGGATCTGGAAGGTGCCAGGGGCAACCGTCTGGCAGAAACGTCCGGAGAAAGCTTCGACAGCGTGTATGCCAAGGCTAAGGAAGCCTGGGCTAAGGCCCTTGGCCGCATCAGCGTGAAAGGCGGCCCTGCCGACGTTTTCTATACCAATTACTACCATACTTTCCTTACGCCTAATAAGATTGATGATGTGGACGGCCGATATCGGGATCAATCGGCACGGAACCGTCAGCTTCCCCAGGGACAGCAATTCTATTCCACCCTGTCGCTCTGGGACACTTTCCGTTCCTGGAATCCCTTGCAGACGCTTACGGATCCGTCCCTGGTGAACGATATGGTGCGCAGCATGCTGGACCAGTACGATTGCCGTGGAGAGCTTCCCATCTGGCCCCTTGCCAGCGACGAGACCTTCTGTATGATCGGCTACCACAGCGTTTCCGTCATCGCCGACGCCTGGCTTAGCGGTATCCGAGGGTTTGACGGCGAGAAAGCCCTGGAAGCCATGATAGTATCCTCCAATAAGAACAATGCCAATGCATCGGAACTGTACAATGCCTTCGGTTATATTCCTGCCGACTTGAAAGTGGAAACCGTTTCCCAGACGCTGGAATTTGCCTATGACGACTGGTGCATCGCCCGTATGGCGGAGTCCCTGGGGCACGCCGACATTGCTGCGGAATATGATGCCCGTTCCCTTCGCTATCGTGCCCTCTTTGACCCCACCACCGGCTTTTTCCGCGGCAAAAAGACCGATGGCAACTGGACGGAACCTTTCCGTCAGCTTGAGGGCTCCCGTGACTACACGGAAGCTACTCCCTGGCATTACCGCTTCTTCATCCCTCACGACATGGCCGGGGTCCAGGCCATGGTGGGCGGTCGTGATGCCTTGTACAGTGCGCTGGATTCACTCTTTACCTACAGGCCGCAGGACCATAAGTCCGTAGATCCGGACATCGGCGGCCTTCTGGGACAATATGCTCATGGAAACGAGCCCAGCCATAATATGGCCTGGCTGTTCAATTGGGTAGGGGCACCTTCCCGCACGCAGGAAGCGGTTCGTTCCATACTTACAACCATGTACACAACGGCTCCTGACGGAATCTGCGGAAACGAAGACTGTGGCCAGATGAGCGCCTGGTATGTCCTGGGCGCCCTGGGCCTGTTCCCCGCCTGCCCCGGCTCCGGCGAGTATCAGCTGGCGGCGCCCCTTTTCAAGGAGGCCGTCTTGCAGCTCGGCAATGGCAAAAGCCTTCGTATCAAGGCCGACCATCCTTCCAGGCCATATATCGCCGATGTCACTCTGAATGGCGAGCCCGTCCGCCAGCATTTCCTCACTTATCGGCAAATCATGGAAGGGGGAGAACTGTCATTCAAATTATCGGCCAAGCCCTGTCACGACCGTGACGGACTGCCGGCTCCGTATTCCCTGACCCATGAAGACCTGGTGTGCCCGCCGGCCATCGAAGGGGACATTGTCCTTTTCCCGGACCAGGCGCAGGTGAAGATGCGCTCCAGAACGGAGGGCGCGGCCATCCGCTATACCCTGGACGGCAGTGAACCCAATTTGGAAAGCCTTCTTTACACCGGCCCCGTCAGCATCACCGAGTCCTGTGTAATAAAGGCAAGAGCTTTCAAGGAAGGCATGCCGCCATCCCAGGTGGTCAGCCGTACTGCCCACAAGCTTCTTTTCCACGCGGCTACAGACCGCAAGGGCATGCAGCCAGGCTGCCGTTATACCTACCATACCGCCAATTTCGTTTTGATCGGCCAGATTGAGGGAGACCCGGCCGAGGCCTCCGGCATTCTCCGGGAGCCTTCCATCGCCGGTGCTCCGGACGAAGACCATTTCGCTTTCCTCTTCTCAGGATTCATCGACATTCCGGAAGGTGGCGTCTGGAGCTTCGCCACTTGCAGCGACGACGGCAGCGCCCTGTACATTGACGGTGTCTGTGTGGTAAACAACGATGGCTCTCACAGCCCTGTGACCGTCGAGGGGCAGATTCCGCTGGAAAAGGGCCTGCACCCTTACAAACTGCTCTACTTCGAGGACTACGAGGGCCAGCAGCTCTCCTGGAGCTGGAAGGCTCCCGGGGCATCCGATTTCGTCCCGGTCCCGGCTTCCCGGCTCTTCTATAAGTAGCCGTGTGATTTGGAAATGTATGGATACAGTTTAATAAATTATCGATAATGAATAAATTACATCTCTTACTCGTTGTGGCAGCCGCTTTATTGCTAAGTTTGCCGGCTGCAGCACAGCCCCGGTTGAGGGAGAACAACATCGATGAGGTTCTATCGGCCATGTCTTTAGAGGAAAAAGCCGCCCTTTTGGTAGGAACCAGTTCCGATAACCTGGTGCAGGGGCTGGCTGGCGGAACACGCCCTATTCCCCGTCTGGGTATTCCTCAGACCATTTTCTCCGATGGCCCGGCCGGGGTTCGCATTGACCCTGAACGGGATCCTGCACATACCGTGGCAACAGGCTTTCCGGTAGGGACGCTTCTGGCCAGTTCCTGGGACACGGACCTGGTGGAAAGGACCACCGCTGTCCTGGGCAACGAGGTATTGGAGTACGGGGTGGATGTCCTTTTGGCTCCCGGTATGAACATTCATCGCAATCCGCTCAACGGTCGTAATTTCGAGTATTTCTCGGAGGACCCTGTTCTGAGCGGCAAGATGGCGGCGGCTTATGTGAGAGGTGTCCAAAGTAATGGTGTGGGTACTTCCATCAAGCATTATGCGGCCAATAACCAGGAGACCAACCGTGACGAGAATAATGCCCTTGTCACACGCAGGGCCTTGAGGGAGATTTACTTAAAGAACTTCGAAATTGCCGTCAAAGAGGGAAAACCTTGGACCGTAATGAGCTCATACAATAAACTTAACGGCAACTACACCCAGCAGGATTACGACCTTCTGTCCACCGTCCTTCGTGACGAGTGGGGATATGATGGAATTGTAATAACGGACTGGGGACTCAAGGACAATACGGAGCTTTCGGTCAAGGCCGGTAACGACCTCATGGATCCGGGGGATCCTGTGGAAATCGAGCGTATTCTGGAAGGCGTGCGCAATGGCTCCATTTCGATGGAGGAGTTGGACCGCAATGTGCGTCGGATTCTGGAATATGTGGTGAAAACGCCCCATTTCCGCCAGTATGCCTTCTCCAGCCATCCCAATCTGGAGGAGCATGCAAAAATGGCGCGGGAAGCTGCTGCACAGTCCATAGTCCTTCTTCGCAACCAACGCAATACTTTGCCGCTGAAAGGTTCGGAGAGGGTTGCCCTGTATGGTGTCAGCAGTGAGAATTTCATTGCAGGAGGCACCGGTTCCGGCGAAGTGAACAAACCCTATGTGGTAACAATGACTCAGGCCATGGAATCGGCCGGATTTACCCTGGACCAGAACCTGAAGCAGTATTACGAAGTGGCTGCCAAGGCCTTGCAGCTGCGTTTTGACATGGAGTTCTGGGAAGACCGCGAACATCGTGAGGAACTGTTCCTGACTTCATCGGCCATATCTTACCAGGCATCGGTGAACGACGTGGCGGTGGTAGTTTTCGGACGCCAGGCCGGCGAGGGAAAGGACCGCCGTCTGGAAGGGGACTTCGAACTTTCCCAGACCGAGCGTGAACTCCTTGTGAATCTTCACAATGCCTACCATCCAAGGGGAAAGAGGGTGGTGGTGATACTCAACATTGGCGGAGTCATTGAAACCGCTTCCTGGAAGCATCTGGTGGATGCAATCGTCCTTCCCTGGTCTCCCGGACAGGAAGGTGCCAACGCCATTGCCGACATACTCAGCGGCAAGGTGAATCCTTCCGGCAAGCTGCCCATGACCTTCCCCAACAACTATCTGGACATCCCTTCGGCGGCCGATTTCCCCTATGACTACGACCCCTTGGCCCCTTACCACAAGGTTGAAAACAAGGACTTTACCTTCTACTCCGAGGATATCTGGGTGGGTTATCGCTATTATCAGACGGTGGGAATGGACGTTTCCTATCCCTTCGGCTTTGGCCTCAGTTACACCAGTTTTGCTTATTCCAAGCCGCTTGTAAAGGCCGGGGCCGATGGTTTCACGGCCTCCATCACAATCACCAACACTGGCTCCGTAGCCGGTAAGGAAGTGGCCCAGCTTTATGTCAGCGCCCCTTCCGGCGCTATGGAGAAGCCTGCCCTTGAGCTTAAGGCCTTTGCCAAGACGAAGCTATTGCAACCGGGTGAAAGCCAGGTGCTTACGATGAGGCTCGACAACTACTCGCTGGCCTCTTTCAACGAGTCCACTTCGGCCTGGGAAGCAGATGCCGGGAACTACCAGCTCCTTTTTGGCGCATCTGTGGCTGATATACGGGCATCGGCCTCCTATACTCTCAAGAAGCCAATGGCATGGCCGGTTAATGATGTCCTGAAGATGCAGGGCGGTACTTTCTTCCCGGCCGTCAAGGATGCCAGGCCTGCCGGTAACGGACTTCGCTACAGCTACAGGGAAGGCGAATACTTGTCTGTTGCCTCTTTCCTTGGCGCTCCGGAGAAATCTTCCGGCATCAGCCCTGTAATTACCGCTACGCTTAAGGAAAGGGAAGACCATTTCGCACTCATTTTCAAGGGACTCTTGAAGGTGGAAAGGGACGGACTGTACCGCTTGTCCATGCGTTCCGATGACGGCTCACGCCTGTTGCTGGACGGGCAACTCATTGTTGACCTGGACCGTGACGGCGGCGGTTCCGAGGATGTTTGGCTCACCTTGGAGGCGGGCTTCCATCGTCTGGAAATCGGTTTTTGGGACAATTTTGACGAGGAGTCCATAGAAGTGGGCCTGAAAGGCCCGGGTATCTCCGTGGAGAACCTGCCTTCCTCCATACTTTATTACGAATAAACTGTTCGCTGTCCTTTGTCGGGGAGGTGAATTAATGGGAAATAAGACTTTATAATGGATTTATGAGTACACAAAAGAAACTGATGACAAATTGGCGCTGGTGGATTTGCAGCCTGCTGCTTGTAGCAACCACGGTGAACTACCTTGACAGGCAGGTGCTTTCTCTGACATACAAGGAGTTTATCGCGCCGGTCTTCCATTGGACTGATGCCGAATATGGCACAATCACGTCGATGTTTTCAATCCTTTATGCCGTAGCTTGCCTTTTCGCAGGCAAGTTCGTGGATTGGATGGGGACCAAGAAGGGCTATCTGATAGCCGTTTTCGTATGGTCGGTAGGTGCTGTTATGCATGCCGCTTGCGGGATTGCCGCCACTTGGTTTGTAGATGAACTGGATTCCATAGAGGCTCTCTGGGCCGTTGAGGCCGGCTCTTCTCTTGCGCTGACCGTTTCCACCGTAAGCGTGTATCTGTTCCTTTTATGCAGGGCTATCCTGGCGATTGGAGAGGGAGGTAATTTCCCTGCAGCCGTAAAGACGGCGGCCGAGTATTTTCCAAAGAAAGACCGAGCGTTCGCCACTTCAATTTTCAATGCCGGCGCATCCGTGGGTGCATTGGCCGCACCGCTTTTGATTCCACCGATTGCAAAAAGTCTTGGATGGGAAATGGCGTTCATCATTATCGGCGCACTTGGCTTTATTTGGATGTTCTTCTGGCAGTTCATGTATGAAAAGCCTCAGGAGAGCAAGCGTGTGAATGCGGCGGAACTTGAGTATATTCAACAGGACGACGTTCAGGAAGCCAAGGATGCGGCCGAGCTTGCCTCACAGAAAGCCATTCCCTTGCTCCAGTGTTTCCGCTACAGGCAGACCTGGTCCTTCGCCATAGGAAAATTTCTTACCGATGGCGTATGGTGGTTTTTCCTTTTCTGGGCTCCGGCTTATTTCCAGGACCAGTTCGACGCTCCGGCAAGTTCACCGCTTGGCCGAGGCTTGATTTTTACCTTGTATGCCATTGTTACGGTGATATCGCTATTCGGAGGTTACCTGCCAAAACTCTTTGTGGAGAAAAAGGGCATGAATCCATACAATGGGCGTATGCTTGCCATGCTCATCTTCGCGTTTTTCCCGCTTGTGTCGCTTGCGGCCCAGCCCATGGGTGTAAGAAGCCCTTGGTGGCCTGCAATATTGATTGGTATAGCCGCTGCAGCGCATCAGGCCTGGAGTGCCAATATTTACTCTACCGTGGGAGATATGTTCCCTAAGAGCAGCGTGGCTTCCATTATCGGTATCGGTGCAATGGCAGGCGGAGTGGGCTCCATGATCATTCAGTTTGTGGCCGGCCGCTTGTTCACCTATGCCCAAGCCAAAGGTGCAGCCTTCCACTTCCTGGGTTTTGAGGGCAAACCTGCCGGATATTTCATCTTGTTCTGTTTCTGTGGTTTGGCTTATTTGCTGGCATGGATAATAATGAAGACCCTTGTACCCAAGTATAAATTGATAGAGATTTAATATATTATGAAAAAACTGTTTTTGGTATTGGGCCTTGCCCTCTCGCTGGTTTCATTATCGGCCCAGCAAAAGTACGATGTTGCGGCATATCTTTATCCTGCCTATGCTGCAGGGGATCCTCGGCTGAGACCTTTCTGGCCCATGGGTATGGGCGAATGGGAAACGGTGCTCACAATGCAGCAGCGTTATCCCCGTCACGACTGGAACCGCCATCCCGTCTGGGGATATATAAATGAGGCCGATCCTACCGTAATGGAGATGGAGATTGACCAGGCGACGGCTCATGGCGTGAACGTTTTCATCTTCGACTGGTATTGGTTCGACGGCCGTCCCTGGATGGAAACCACCCTTACTGATGGCTTCCTGAAGGCCGGAAACCGTGACAAGATGCAGTTCTACCTGATGTGGGCCAACCACAATGTGGGGAACGACTGGGATACCCGCATTTCGCATTTGTGGGACTCAAACATCATCTACCGCGGCGGCGTGAACCGGGAAGAGTTCGAAAAAATTTGCAAGCGCAATATAGAGTTGTTTTTCAAGCAGCCCAATTACTACAAGATAGAAGGAAAACCGGTGTTCATGATTTACGAAGTGAACACCTTCATCGAGGGAATCGGTGGCGTGGATGCTGCCCGGGACGCCCTGGCCTGGTTCCGGAAGGAGGTGAAAAAAGCCGGTTTCCCGGACCTGGAACTGCAGTTCACCATGTGGGACAGCCAGTTCAA
>CACYCP010000043.1 GCA_902772985.1 uncultured Bacteroidia bacterium
AAGTGACCAAATGCGACCGAAAGATCTATCTGGTTCTATAGGGTCTGAAGAATAATGATTAACTTTGAGAGTTAGATAAATCGGAATTTGTGGATATCTTCTTATTGGGCAGCCTGCTTGATGCTGCAAAAACAAAAGTTAGGTTATGACTACCACCCATTTCATAGCAGAGATCATCAAACATCCGGATATGAATGCCTCCTATATCCGGATTCCCTTTGACCTGAAAAGGGAAACCGGGAAAGGACGGCTGCGGGTTCATGCTACTTTTGACGGAGTTCCGTATGACGGATCTATTGTCAACATGGGCGAAAAGAATCCCGACGGGTCGATTTGTTATGTGCTGGGCATGCCGCAGGCAATCCGTAAGCAGACGGGAAAGACCTTTGGCGATACGGTGGAGGTGGTGCTGAAACCTTGGACGGAGCCCTCTCCGGAAGTATTCTTTGCAGAGGAGCCGGGAGCATTGACACTGTTCCAGGCACTTAATGAGCGGATTCTGGAGGAATGCGGTGAGTATGCAACCGTACGCCGGGAGATCCAGAAGACGCAGGTCTCCTATTACAACGCCCGGATGTTTGCCTGTATATCTCTGCTTCGAATCAAGCGCAAGGCCGAAATGCCCCACCCGTATATCACAGTCACATTTGGTCTGGGTGAGCCCTGCCGGCATCCTCGTATTGGTGTCGTTACTGAAGCTGCGCCAAATCGGTGGACGCATCATGTATTGGTCAATTCTGTCGATGAGATCGATGACCAGCTGATGGGCTGGCTGAAGCAAGCAGCACGGTTCTCGAATGATAAACAATGAACTTTTTTCATTTTTCTCTTGACTCGTACCCTACGGCATGTATTATCTTTGCGGGCAGATAACAAAAGTGCACAATTGTTATGGGTAAAAACAAGTTGAAAATCGGGGAGTTTTCCCGCCTGGGCAGGGTGACCGTCAGGGCCCTCAGGCATTACGAGGAGATTGGCCTGCTGGTGCCTGAAATTGTGGACCGGGACACGGGCTACCGCTATTATGCCGTGGGGCAGCTGTAGAAGATTCAGAGCATCACGACGCTCAAAAGTCTCGGCTACTCGCTGGAAGAAATCCGGGACCTGATGTTTTTGGTGCTCATTTCGCCGCTCATTTGGTTCCTGATTCAGAAAACCCGGGGTTGGGGCATCCTTCTTCTGGCAGCATGGTGGTTTCCGGCTCACGACAAATTCTTCGGGTTCGGGGCCGACAGCCTCTTCTTTTTCTCCCTGGGCGCACTGTTCGCCATGAAGCAGGTCAACTTTGTGCAATTGGCCAGGAAGTATGCTGTTCCGTTCTATATTGCCGCTGGAATAATGCTGGTTGTGGATTTTCTGGTGATGTACAAGAACTATCTGGCCTACCATGAGCTACGCTTCAACTGGCTTGTCTTCAATGTCTATGTCGTGAGCATCATGGGCGCCACGTTGGCACTTGGCGGGAAGTTGGCTGACAAGTCGTTTGCCGACCGGCTCATCCGGCTCTCATCGGCCAGTTTCTTTCTATACGCCGCCCATATTCTGTGGCTTTACCCGCTGAGGGACTATCTGATTAAGGTGTTAGCACCGACGTCGGATGCGGCCGTCATCTTGTTTTACTTCGCCTTCATCGCCTTTCACTGCGTAACTGTAACTGCCTTGTTCTTTCTGATGCGACGGTTCCTTCCCAAAACGACGGCTGTCCTGACCGGAGGAAGAGTATAGCTATAGCTTTGTTTAGTCATAGTTTCTTTGTATATTTGCACAGACTACGCAATCAAGACACTTAGCCCCTATGACCAAGATCACCTTGTCGCGGCCCTTGAAAATAGCACTGCTCGCACTCGCCGGCGCATTTGTTGGGGCGGGGTTGTTGTTTTTGTACATGCTGCGATTCACCACCTATCTGGGAGATGACCCTTCGGCCTGCGTCAACTGCCATATCATGCAGCCGTACTATGCCACCTGGGACCACTCCTCCCATAAGAACGTGACCACTTGCAACGAGTGTCACGTCCCGCACGAGAACGTGGCGCGCAAGTATGCCTTCAAGGGCGTGGACGGCATGAAGCACACGGCCGCGTTCCTCAGTTTCAGTGAACCGCAGGTTCCTGCTGCCAAGGATCCCAGTGCCCAGGTCATCATGAACAACTGCATCCGTTGTCACCAGAACCTGGTTACCAGCATGGCAAATGTGGGAAAAATGGATTTCAAGATGACGGAAGACGGCGAAGGCAAGGCCTGCTGGGATTGCCACCGCGACGTTCCGCACGGCGGGAAGAACAGTTTGTCTGCCACTGTCAATGCGAAGGTCCCTTTCCCGGATTCCCCGGTTCCCGATTGGCTGCAGAAAGCCATCGGCCACCATTCTCCCCACGGACATCTTCACGGTAAATAAATAAGATCGAGATATGAGCGAAAAGAAACTCACAAAAATGCAAAGCTGGGGTATCTTCGGAGCCGCCATGGTTGCCGTCTTCGCCCTTGGTTTCCTGGCATCGGCCCTGATGGAGCGCCGTGCCGAGGTGGCCAGCATTTTCAACAACCGCAAGAATCCCATGCAGGGCATTGTAGCCCAAAACCAGAAGTTCCAGAGTGACTTCCCGCGGGAATACGAGACCTGGAGGGCCACGGAGGAAACGGACTTCCGCTCCAAGTACATGTCGTCCGACATCCAGGATGTCCTGGAGGAGCGCCCCAACATGGTTATCCTGTGGGCGGGTTACGCTTTCTCCTGGGATTACAATTCGCCCCGGGGCCATTTCCATGCACTTGAGGACCATCGGGAGATTCTCCGTACCGGATGGCCGGATACTGTCACCGACGGCTCCAACCAGCCCGGCACCTGCTGGACCTGCAAGGGTCCGGATGTGCCCCGCCTGATGGAAGAAGTGGGGCCGGCCGAATTCTACAAGGCCAACTGGGCCAAGTGGGGCGCCGAGGTAGTGAATCCCATCGGCTGCAGTGACTGCCACGATAGCGAGACCATGGATCTTCACATCAGCCGTCCCGCCCTTCGCGAAGCCTTTGCCAGCATGGGCAAGGACGTGGACAAGGCCACCCACAACGAGATGCGTTCCCTGGTGTGCGCCCAGTGCCATGTAGAATACTACTTCCATGATTATCCGGAGACGCCCGAAAAGGACCAGTATCTTACTTTCCCTTGGAAATATGGCCTCACGCTGGAAGATGCAGAGAAGTATTATGATGAGATGGGCTATGCCGATTACATCCACGCACTGTCTAAGGCTCCCATCCTCAAGGCCCAGCATCCCGGCTATGAGACCTCCCTGCAGGGCATCCACGGCCAGCGGGGCGTCACCTGCGCCGACTGCCACATGCCTTACATGGCTGAAGGCGGGGTGAAATTCTCCGACCATCACATCCAGAGTCCGCTTGCCAAGATGGACCGCACCTGCCTGGTGTGCCATCGCGAAAGCGAGGAAACCCTCCGCCAGAATGTCTATGAGCGTCAGGAGAAGTGCCTGGAGGTTCGTGACCAACTGGAGGACATCCTGGCCAAGGCGCATATCGAGGCCAAGTTCGCCTGGGAGAAGGGCGCGACTGAAGCCGAAATGAATGACGCCCTACAGAACATCCGCAAGAGCCAGTGGCGTTGGGACTATGCCGTCGCTTCTCACGGCGCTTCGTTCCATGCTCCGCAGGAAGTTCTGCGCCTGATGGGCAATGGCATCACCTATGCGCAGGAGGCCCGCCTCCAGATCGCGAAGGTCCTGGCCAAGCACGGTTATACGGGAGACGTTCCGATGCCGGATATCTCCACCAAGGCCAAGGCGCAAGCCTATATCGGCCTGGACATGGCGGGAATGGAAGCCAAGAAGGAAGCCTTTATGGAGAATATCGTTCCCCAATGGCTCTCGATGGCCAAGGAAAACGGCAAGCTTCTGGATTATTAGCCTATGTGGAGTAAACCCTGGAGATTCGCAGAAGGCTTCCTCATCGGAGGAGGCCTTTTTGCCGTGGGACTGGCCTTGCAGCTGACGATGGGGCCCATTGACTGGTCCCTGTTTGCATCGCCGGTGAACTGGATCATGCTGGGGCTCCTGCTGGCCTTCCTGGCGCTGATGTTCCTGCTCCGGAAAAAGGTCTATGCCTTCGAATGGATGATGCATGGCCATGCGGCCGTGGCCTCCTTGTCCTGGGCGCTGGGCATTACGCTGGTCATGGGCTTGCTTCCCCAAACCCGGGAAGGCGGCGTGACCTGGCTTTCCCAGATGCTCACCTTCTGGCCCTTTGTAATGATTTGGACCTGGATGATGGTTATCTCCGGTCTTGCCACCATCAATCATTTGCTGCGCTTCAAAGTTAAGGAAATCCCCTTCCTGCTCAATCACCTCGGCGTTTTTGTGGCCATTGTTTCGGCCACGTTGGGAAGTGCCGACGTGAAAAAGTTACAGATGACAGTGTCTTATGACAATCCGGAGTGGAGGGCGCTGTCGGATGACGAAGTGGTGGTGGAGCCGGGCATTGCCATTGAGCTGCATCAGTTCACCGTCGATTATTACGAGGATATGACGCCCAAGCGATTCGCTTCAGATATTACTGTCTATACAGAAGACGGCAAGAACGTCCATGGCACGGTAGAAGTCAATAAACCGCTGAAAGTGAACGGCTGGAAGATCTACCAATATGGCTACGACAACTCGCTGGGCAGCAAAAGCCCGTACAGCGTCTTCATGCTGGTGAAAGACCCCTGGCTTCCGGCCGTCTATACCGGCATTTTCCTGATGCTGGCCGGTGCCTTGTGCCTGATGCTGTTCATGGCACCCAAACCTGTCAAGAAGGAGGAGAAGGTATGAGTTGGAATCTGTTCATCTGGTTCGCCCTGGGGGCGGTAAGCTGCTGGACCCTGGGTGCTTTTTTCGCTTGGAAAGAGCAAAAAGCCAAGGTGTATGCTTTTACGTTTCTAGGCCTGGCCATTTTCTTCGCTTTCATTCTGGGAATGTGGATTTCCTTGGAACGGCCGCCACTGAGGACGATGGGGGAAACCCGCCTGTGGTATTCCTTCTTCCTGCCCCTGGCTGGTATCATCGTGTACAGCCGCTGGCGGTATAAATGGATTCTGAGCTTCAGCACCGTGCTGTCGCTGGTCTTCATCTGCGTGAACCTGTTCAAGCCGGGCATCCACTCCAAGGCTTTGATGCCTGCCCTGCAGAGCCCGTGGTTTGCCCCGCACGTGATTGTGTACATGTTCTCGTATGCGTTGCTTGGGGCTGCCACCCTGATGGCTGCCTATATTCTGTTCTTTAAAAAGAAAAAGGATGTGGACAGCGAGATGAACATTACCGACAACCTGGTCTACGTAGGCCTAACCTTCCTCACTTTCGGTATGCTCTTCGGCGCCCTGTGGGCCAAGGAAGCCTGGGGCCACTACTGGGCCTGGGATCCCAAGGAAACCTGGGCGGCCATCACCTGGCTATGTTATCTGTTGTACCTGCATTTCAGGAAGATACAGCCGAAGGAGTGGCGCAGGGCCTGCTGGATTTTGCTGTTGGCCTTCGTGTGCCTTCAGATCTGCTGGTGGGGCATCAACTATCTGCCGTCGGCCCAGGGCCTGAGCATCCATACATACAATGTTAAATAAATGAGGAAAGCAAGCAGAGAAATGGATGCCGCCTTCGCCTTGGAGGTGTTGGATAAGGCACCGTATGTCACCGTCAGTTTCACACGGCCGGATGGTACGCCTTACGGTGTCCCTTTGTCGCTGGCCCGAACAGACGAAAAGACGTTCTACTTCCATTGTGCTTTGGAGGGTGATAAGATGGATTGCATAGCTGCTAATCCGATGATTGCTTTGTCGGCAGTCACCAAGTGCGCCCCTACTGTCGGCCCTAAAGATGGCAGTTTCACGCTCCAGTACAAATCGGCAATGGCTGTTGGCAAGGCAGTGATAGTGACAGATAAAGAAGAAAAGATAGAGGCACTGAGGGCTATCTGCCAGCGTTTCCTGCCCAAACACATGAGCGCTTTCGACGAAGCAATTGACCGCAGCATTGAGCGTACCGCTGTCGTGAAGATAACCCTTACTGAGTCTCCTACCGGCAAGCGTAAGCTGTATGACAAGGAAGGTGAAGAGATGAAATGGGGAAGGATGGAATGAGCAGGATTGCAAGAATGAATGCTATGACTGAAAAAGAATTAATGTTATCGGGACTCCCTTATTCGGCCGAAGATATGCGGCTACTCAGGGAACTGAATGCCACGAAAGAGGTTATCCATCGTTACAATGCCCTGTCTCCTTCGCAGGAGGAGGAAAAGAAAGCCATCCTGAAGGAACTCCTGGGACATATCGGGGATGACCTGATTTGCATTAATCAACCGTTCTACTGTGATTATGGCAAGCAGATCAGCGTGGGTAAACATTTCTTCGCCAACTTTAACTTTACGGTGCTGGACGAGGCCCCCGTGACTATTGGCGATAATTGCTTCATCGGCCCCAATGTGAGCATATACACTGCCTGTCATAGCACAGACCCCGTCGAGCGCAATTCCCGCAGAGAATGGGCTGAGCCTGTGACCATAGGCGACAACGTCTGGATCGGTGGCAGCGTGACCATCCTGCCGGGGGTGACCATCGGCAACAACACCACCATTGGCGCCGGTTCCGTCGTAACCAAGAATATTCCGGATAATGTCGTCGCCGTCGGCAACCCTTGCAAGGTGGTTAAGCAGGTTAACGGTTAATTATATTGCGTTCGCAAAATCGAGATTTAACCGTCATTCCCTGCTTGACCGGGAATCTATAGCATAGATGGCCGATCAGGTCGGCCATGACGAAGACGTTAAATTCTCGTTTATCGGTATAGTCTTCCACTATGCGCGACCTCATCATTTACCTCATCGGCATCAACGTTGTGACCTTCTTCATCTACGGCATCGACAA
>CACYCP010000044.1 GCA_902772985.1 uncultured Bacteroidia bacterium
TATGCGTAATTCAGATTAACATTCCATTATCACATTTTCGACAGTAATAATTGGGCTAAAATCACATTTTCGATGGTTAGATTTGCGTATGATTGAAAATCTTGGGAATTATTTGTTGAAAATCTTGGGAATTTCTATCTTTGCACTTGCCATGCCGTCGCAAGCCATCATACTCCCTGACATGACACGCCTCCGGTATCTTTCGGGGGGGTATAACTCTTTTAAACCAACCGCTTACGCACAAGCTTCGGGCTTTTACAGGGACCTGGCCGCATTGCAGGGGCCCGGACGCATGGCGCCCCGTTCCCGGCAAAGTGATAATATAACTCCCGCATTTTATGAAAAAACAGTTCCTGAAAGAGCCCTACACGGCGCCCCTGTGTGAGCCGCACCAGCTGCAGACGGAGGGCTTCATAGCCGCAAGCCCTTTGTTTGACGATCCGTTTAACGGAAACCAGGACAATTGGTAAATCATGGAGGACCGCATTATGAAAAAAAGCATTGCCATTCTGGGCGCCCTTCTGGCCCTTGCTGCCTGCAACAAAGAGATACTCCGCACCGAGGAAACCATCGACGCCTCCTCGTTGGTGTTCGATATCCGCGTGGAGAACACCCCTGCCACCAAAGGGGTCAAGACCGGCTGGGAAAGCGGAGACCTAATCTACGTCTTCCTGGAAGACAACACCACCCAGTACCTCAGGATGACCTACGACGGCACCGCGTGGAACTACAGCGACAAAGACGGCGGCACCGCTTTCACCGGCCTCAGCCTTGCGGCCTCCGGCAAAAAGCTGAGTGCCGTCTATATGCCGGGCTTTGTTGCCGGGGCGGCCTCTCCTTCCTATGATACAGACAAGTGGGTCTTTCCAAGGGGCGGTTATTTCCTCGAGGCCGAAGCCGTCGATTACACCGTTACCGCAGAATCGGACGTAAACACCCTCAAGGCCACGCTTCGCATGACGGCTCCCGACAACCTGGTGCAGGTGTATATCAATGAGCCCAAACTTACTAGGCGTAATGACCTCATTGGTGCTCCCATCCACGAATACGTGCTCAATATGACCAACGTGAAGCCCTTCACCTTCGAGGGCATGGCTCCCGGCGGAGCCGCCGTCATCACCGAAGGCACGGCCAACTTCCCCCTGCCCGGCTACTTCGGCACCCTGGACGGGGAGGAGGGGTATTACTTCTGGGGCATTCTGGACAACACCTCGCTTGGGGAGACAACATACAACTTCCAGTTGGTGGAGCAGCATCCCGAAAAGAAGTTCGCCTTCGCTTCCAAGTCCAAGACTGTCTCCGGCACCATCTCCGGCCCCAAAGCCATCAAGCTGAGCGGCCTTAGCGACAATGGCAGATTCGTGAGCCTGGGTTACAGCGGCGGTCCCCTCTGGGCCACGGGGAACATTGGAAAAATATGGAAGCGAGACTTTGACACCAAAACAAATGCGCAAATCGTTTATCCTCTTGAGGCCGGCGAGTATTTTCGTTACGGAGTGCTTGCCCCTTATCCGGCAGTAGTGACTCCGCCGGTCTATGGGTTATACATCGAAAGAGAACTTCCTATCCAACATGATGTCGCATACTCTGTGAATACCAGTTGGAGGATACCTACCAGGTCGCAATTTGAGACTCTACGTATGACCACCAACGCAGATTGGAAAGACGTGTGGGCGTATTTGGGTAGCAGTAGCGGTCGCGATGGTGGCGTGCTTGTAACAAGCACTTCCAATGGAATCTCGTTGTTCTTTGCGGCTGCAGGCTTTATGGCTGCTAATATGCTTACTCAATCAGGCGATGAAGGTTACTATTGGTCAACTACTATGCGCGATGATAATGCTGCCAATTTGCTTTTCGGTTATCCCTATGGCTATTTGTATTTAGGTGATTCTAACACCGGTACTGTTGGTCTGTCCGTCCGTCCCGTCAAGAATCTATAAAGCATTCCCCGGGGACAGCCTGGCACAGGGCCCTGCTTCGCGGCACGACGAAATGCCCCCCTGTTAACCCCGATAACTGCCGTCACGCAGATGTGGCGGCAGTTGATTTTTGCACGATTTTTGACGAATCCGTCAGCATCAATCTGTTGGAGGGTATGAAAACAGCCCCGGTGGTGGGCCGGGGCTGCGAGAGAATTACTGACGTTTTCGGTATCGTCCGTGCTCAACTTTTTCCAGTGGTCCCTTTTTCAAATAGAATCGTGGGGGGGGTACTTAAAACTAAACTGCAATTTGACCGCATTCGATTTTTCTTAGTATATTTGTCGTAGAAAGCCATTCGGGAATCTTTCCCATGATCTTCAATTGGATATGAGCAAACTTAGATTTGATGTCGTACAAGGCGCCTTTAAGAAGAGGGCGCTGGATGTAGAGGCTCCCGCCAATCTTCCATCAAAGTACTTCGGTGAGTTGGTATTCAACCGCAATATGATGCGTAAATACCTGGATGTCAAGACTTATGAGGCTTTGATCGACTGCATTGACAACGGTCGTCCGCTGGATATGGCCACTGCCGACAAGGTTGCCGACGGCATGAAGGAATGGGCACTTGGCCACGGGGTAACGCATATTACCCACTGGTTTCAGCCCCTGACGGAAGTGACCGCCGAAAAGCACGACTCCCTTATGGAATACGACTCCAAGGGCGGTATGATCGAGTCATTCAATGGTAAAGCTCTTATCCAGCAGGAGCCTGATGCCTCGTCTTTCCCCAGCGGCGGCATCCGAGCCACGTTCGAAGCTCGCGGCTATACCGCCTGGGACCCTACATCTCCCGTTTTTATCCAGGATGATACCCTTTGTATTCCAACCATCTTTATCTCTTATACAGGTGAAGCTCTGGATTATA
Source organism: uncultured Bacteroidia bacterium (assembly GCA_902772985.1). GTDB lineage: Bacteria > Bacteroidota > Bacteroidia > Bacteroidales > UBA932 > Cryptobacteroides. Next base: position 2,848 of record CACYCP010000044.1, read on the forward strand.
AGGCTCCGCTCAAAAAGGCTCTCAAAGCCGTCTCGGACGCGGCTATTCCCATATGTAAACTTTTCGATTCCAAGGTGAAGAAAGTGTTTTCTTACCTTGGCTGGGAGCAGGAGTATTTCCTGGTGGACGAGGACTTGTATGCCGCCCGTCCGTACCTGATGCTAACAGGCCGAACGCTGATGGGACATGCCTCTTCCAAGAACCAGCAGCTGGACGACCATTATTTCGGAGCTATTCCTACCCGTGTGGCCGCTTTCATGCGGGACCTGGAGTTTGAAGGCTACAAGTTGGGCATTCCACTCAAGACTCGTCACAATGAGGTGGCTCCCAACCAGTTTGAGTTTGCTCCCATCTATGGCGAATGCAATCTCTCCAACGACCAGAACCAGATGATTATGAACACCATGAACCGGGTGGCGCGAAAGCATGGTTTTGTTGTTCTTCTGCATGAGAAGCCATTTGCCGGCATCAATGGTTCAGGTAAACACAACAACTGGTCGCTGGGTACCGATACCGGCACTCAACTTTTGGCTCCGGGAAAGGATGCCAAGGGTAATCTGCAGTTCATCATTTTCTTTGTGAATATTCTGGCTGCCGTCCAGCGGCACAACGCCCTCCTCAAAGCCAGTATCGCCAGCGCCACAAACGCTCACCGTCTTGGGGCCAACGAGGCGCCGCCGGCCATTGTATCGGCCTTCCTGGGGCAGACTATGACCGAGGTGCTGCGCAAACTTCTGGAGGTTCCTTCCGGCACGCCCATCGAGATTGCCGGCAAGAAAGGCGCATCTGTGGGGATTGTGGAAATACCTCAGATTTTCCTGGACAATACCGACCGCAACCGCACCTCTCCCTTTGCATTCACGGGCAACCGCTTCGAGTTCCGTGCTGTGGGCTCCAGTGCAAACTGCGCCGGTGCAATGACAGTTCTAAGCGCCGCCGCAGCCCAGCAACTGAAGGAATTCAAGGCCTCCCTGGATAGGGAGATGGCTTCCGGGAAGCCATTGGAGGTGGCTGCCATGGATGTACTCAAGCCCATAATCCGCTCAGTTATCGACGTGGTCTGTTTTGACGGCAACGGCTACTCTGACGATTGGAAAAAAGAAGCCACTCGCCGTGGGCTGGATACGGAAACCTGCGTTCCAGAAATGTTCAAGGCCTTCACCCGTTCGGAATCCGTTGAACTTTTCACCTCCCTGGGCATCTTTTCCCTCAAGGAATTGCAGGCCCGCAACGAGGTGAAGTGGGAAATGTACACCAAGAAGATACAGATCGAGGCCCGCGTGGTGGGGCGTATGGCCACCAACCATATTATTCCGGCAGCCCTGGCCTATCAGACAAAATTACTGGACAACATCAGGCTTATGAAAGATGTTTGCCCTCACACCTATGAATCCCAGGCCGATGTCGCCCTGGATTTTGTGAGCCGTATTTCTTTGCTTGTGTCCGAGATTAGAGGCAAGGTGGATGAGATGGTTCAGGCCCGTAAGGCGGCCAATATAATTGAGAACGAGTACGAGAAAGCCAGCGCTTATCACGACATCGCCCAGCGCCTGGAAGACATCCGCCGGCCCATTGACAAACTGGAAGAGATTGTAGATAACGACGTGTGGCCGCTGCCCAAGTATCGCGAACTGCTGTTTATCAATTAATGTTTTTACCCATCATATGGTAGCACTTTTAACAGGCTCGTCCCGCGGAATAGGGAAGGCCATCGCTTTGGAACTGGCTCGCCTGGGATATGACTTGGCCCTGGTTGGAAGGGACATTGAAGCTCTGGAAAAAGTAGCTGGAGCCGTGAGCGGTGTCAGGGTGAAATGCATTGTGGCAGACCTTGCCCAGGTGGAATCGGCCGGGAAGCTTGTGTCGGAATGCGTCCAGGCCCTTGGTGGGATAGACCTTCTTGTCAATTGTGCGGGTTTGCCCCAGAAAGGTTCGTTCATGGATGTGACACCCGGACAGTGGGATGAGGTTTTCGCCGTGAATGCACGCGCACCTTTTTTCATTTGCCAGGCCGCCCTCCCTTATCTGAAGAAATCTCCAAAACCCATTGTTATCAACATTTCTTCCGTCGTCGGTTTCAAGGGATATATCAATCAGAGTGTTTACTCCTCTTCAAAACACGCTCTTGCCGGTTTTACAAAGGTTTTTGCAAAGGAAGTCCAACCCTTCGGCATCCGTGTTCACCTTATCAGTCCTGGTGGAGTCGCCACCGAGATGGTCAAGAAAATGCGTCCGGACATATACCCTTCAGAACTGATTCTACCCGAGGAGATTGCCGAAATCATCCGTTTCCTTGTCACGCGAAAAGGGAACGGAACCATAGATGAATTCTACATTCGCCGCTACTCCGGCCTTGCCTTTGACTAGGACTCGCTGCCTATTGTCAGGCGTTTGATTCTGAGAGTTTTACGATAATGTCGTCCAGCATCCGGAACAATTCCGGAGCGGTTTCGGGTGTGACGCTGTCACAAAGAACGGCCTTGGCCAGGGTGAAAGGCACATCGGCCAATTCTTTTTGGAGAGACTTGCCTTTCTTTGTCAGGGAGACGATTATTTGGCGGGCATCTTTCACGCCTTTTTTCCGTGTCAGGACCCCCTCTTTCTCCATTCGCTGAAGGAGCGGCGTCACAGTGTTCGTCTCCAGGAACAACCGCTTTGCAATGTTATTTACCGCTTGGCCGTCCTTCTCCCACAGGACCAGCAATACCAGATATTGCGGGTATGTCAGGCCCTTCATAGACAGCAGGGGATGATAGGCCTGCGAGAGAAGGCGCGAAGCGGTGTATAGCCTGAAACAAAGCTGGTTATCAAGAAGATACTCTGGCTTTATCATAGCATTTCCTGAATGTCTTTCTCCATCTTTTCGGGGGTCACCGTAGGAGCAAAACGCTTGATGACAGTTCCGTCCCGGTTGATGAGGAACTTCGTGAAGTTCCATTTGATGGCATTGCCGAAGGTGCCTTTGGCTGCCGACTTCAGATAATTGTAGATGGGGTGTGCGTTTTCGCCGTTCACATCAATCTTAGCCATAAGCGGGAAAGTGACACCGTGGTTGATGCGGCAAAATTCGGCAATCTCCTCATTGGAGCCGGGCTCCTGATGCGCGAACTGGTCGCAAGGGAAGCCGATAATTACCAGCCCTTGATCCTTGTACTTCTGATACAGGGCTTCCAATCCGTCATACTGAGGTGTGAAACCGCACTTGGAGGCGGTGTTGACAATCATAAGCACTTTGCCTTCGAACTGAGCGAAGTCCACTTCTGAACCCTTGTTGCTCTGAGCCTTGAAATCATAAATCTTTGCCATATCATTAAAATTTATATCGTTCACGATACAAATATACAACTTTATTTTTATATCGCAAGCGATATTTATCCGAATCACATTCCGTCCCACGGACATCCCAAGTGAAGTTGGGGAAGCTCTACTACTATAGTCTCATTATATCTTTCAGTCTGTATTGGGATGGATGTTTAGATTGTTGTATTTTGCTATTTAATAATACACGAAAAATTATTAAATTTGCGTATGACCGACATCAGAACAAACTACTCCTAATATGGAAACTTGTCATAGTCAGATGGTATCGCTTATCTGGAACATTGCGGACGACGTTCTCCGCGACGTGTTCCTCCGTGGCCAGTACCGTGACGTCATACTCCCGATGGTCGTACTCCGCCGTCTGGACGCCCTCCTCGAACCCACCAAGGAAGAAGTGGACGAGGAAGTCAAATCCCAGGAAGAGATGAAGCTGGAGGTCTTGGACGAAGATGCCATCAAGGACATCACGGGCCTCAGTTACTTCAACACCAGCAAGTGGACGCTCAACCGCCTGAAATCCCAGGCCACAGACAATAACGACCTCCTATACGACAATTTTGCCGAATACCTCAACGGCTACAGCGAGAATGTCCGTGACGTTCTGAAGAACTTCGACTACTACACCAAGGCCCGCAAGCTGGCCGATAACGACCGCCTCCTTGCCATCATTGAGCGAATCACCGATCCCCGCATCAACCTCACAGATAAGGAAGTCATCGGTCCCGACGGTCTGAAGATACCCGCCCTTACCAATATCGGAATGGGCACCATCTTCGAGGAACTCCTTCGCCGATTCAATGAAGAAAACAACGAGGAAGCGGGGGAACACTTCACCCCGCGTGATGCCATCACCCTGCTGGCCCACTTGGTCTTCGAACCCGTGAAGGACAACCTTCCCAAGATTATTTCCCTGTACGATCCTGCCTGCGGTTCCGGCGGCATGCTTACCGAAGGCCGTGAATATCTGCTCAGCCTGGGCATCAACCCCAACGCCATCCAGCTCGCAGGAACGGAAATCAACCCCGAGACCTACGCCATCTGTAAGTCCGACGCTATCATCAAGGGCGTTGACCCCTCCGGCATCCATCTGGGCAACACCATTACGGAAAACCATTTCTCCGACCAGTCCTTCGGGTTTATGCTCACGAATCCGCCGTACGGCAAATCCTGGAAGGAGGATAAGAAGAAAATCTACCACGAGAAAGAACTGCTGGACGACCGATTCTGCCTGACACTTCTCAACTTTGCTGGCGAGGCCGAGGTCCTGGACTGCACGCCCCGTACCTCCGACGGCCAGATGCTTTTCATCTTGGAAGAAGTAAACAAGATGAAACCCATCGAATTCCAGCCGCAGGGCAGTCGAATAGCTTCTATTCACAATGGTTCCTCTCTCTTCACCGGAGATGCCGGTAGCGGAGAAAGCAACATCCGTCGCCATCTGGTGGAAAGCGATCTGGTGGAGGCCATCATTCAGCTCCCGAACAACATTTTCTATAACACCGGTATCACCACCTACGTCTGGGTACTTACCAACAAGAAGCCTTGGGACCACGTGGATAAGATTCAACTTATCGATGCCTCACAGGCCTATGAGAAACTACGTAAGAACCAGGGAAGCCGCAACTGCACCATAGATTCTAAGGCACGGGAGATGATTCTGGAAGCGCACCGGAACTTCACTGATGAGGAAATCGTGAAAGGAGACCATAAGGTGGTTTCCAAGGTCTTCGACGGCGA
>CACYCP010000045.1 GCA_902772985.1 uncultured Bacteroidia bacterium
CACCTCTTCCCATTCCGAACAGAGAAGTTAAGCTCACCCACGCCGATGGTACTGCCACACCAGGTGGGAGAGTAGGTCGCCGCGGTTTTTTGAGCGCCCAGTAGGTCATTGACCCACTGGGCGCTTTCGTATTATTTAAAAAGGGAATCTTTGAAATTGACCAGGAAGACTTTTTCTACCGCACGTGTAATTGCGGTGTAAAGCCATTTGATGTCTTCTTCCAGGAGAGGCTCCTCCCCCCAGAAGGGATTATCTATAAAAACGCATTTCCACTGTCCCCCCTGGGCCTTATGGGCGGTAATGGCATGTGCATATTTTATCTGCAAGGCGTTGAAATAAGGATCTTCCCGAACTGCATCGTACCTTTTCTTTTTGGACCTGATATGGGAATAATCGGCCGAAACGCCCTCGTACAAGGCCTGTGACTGCTCGTATGGGAGGGAGGGGGAATCGGAGTACAGGGTGTCAATGAGAACTTTCATTTCCACCTCCTGCTCTCCATAATCGGGGAAGGAAATGCAAGCATCGGCAAAATGAAGGCCGTAGCGCTCCTCGAAATGTTTTATCCACACAAGATTGCCGATATCCCCGTTTGCGATGTAGTCGGCTCCTTCCAACTCGTCGGTATAGTGATTTTTCACTATCATCAACTTTTCCCCGCGGACCAGGCTCTCATCCCTGAAAAGCACCTGGGCGCGGATGCCTGCATTGTATCTTCCAGCGCGTTTATTCGAGCGGCAAAGCACCATGACTTCCTCCTCTCCATATTGGGAATAGGCCTCAGAAAGGGCCTCCAGCAGTTCTCCACCGCCGATTCTCTCGATATCGGTATAGGCTTTGACCTTCATGATGGGCCCTTCCACTGCCTCGCTGGGAAGAAGGGAACGCAGCATGGTGGCGTTACTCAGGATCCCGGACTGGGCGGCCTGGCGCACCACGGTTGTGAGGCTTTCGTAGCAGACCCCTCCAAAAGAGTCCATGAATTCCGGCGAAAGGGCGGGAGATGCGTCCAGGCCCACCGGAGGCAGCTGAGCGCCATCTCCAATCATAAGCAGGCGGCAGTCAACGCCCGAGCGCACGAAGCTAATAAGGTCTTCCAGAAGGTTGCCCGAGCCGAAATTTCCAGCTCCACCGGCCTGCTCGATTCCAATAAGGGACACCTCATCTACGATGAAAAGAGTTCCGCGGGCTTTGTTCGGGGAGAGCGTAAACGTTCCGAAACCGTCGTCACCGTGGGATTTTTGCCTGTAAATGTGTTTGTGTATCGTCGCGGCTGGATGTCCGGCGTAAAGTGAGAGCACTTTCGCGGCACGACCGGTAGGGGCCAGGAGGATGCAAGGAATCTCCAACTCGTCCATTGTGGCAACCACAGCCGCCACTGCCGATGTTTTCCCGGTTCCGGCATAACCGTTAACTACCAGGATGTCGCCATCGTCCGAAGTGATAAAATTTGCAATGCTTTGGAAAAGCCTATCCTGGCAGGGGGTAAGAGAAAAGGGGAAATGCCTGGAAAAAGCATCCCGGAAAAACGATGTCCTGCCGACCATGCTAGAATTTTCTATTGAAAATGCTGGCAATGACAGCCAGGATAGGGAAGATTTCAACTCGGCCCAGGAACATATTTGCGCTGAATATGAATTTCATGGCAGTGGATTCGGCATTGTAATTACCCATGGAGCCTATGCTTCCAAGCGACGGCCCAACGTTTCCTAGTGTGGCGATTGTGCCTGTAAGGGCGTGCCCGTTTGGATCGCCAAGAAGAAGGCAGAGAATGGTGGAAAGGGCTATCAGAAGGAAGAAAACGCAGATGTAAAGCACCTGGGGGTATATTTCCTTGCTGTGCAGAATCCGTTTTCCCATCCTGACCTCGAATATGGCCGATGGATACAAGGTCTTGAGAATCTGCATGTGGATGGCCTTGAAGAGCACAATCATACGGTCGGCCTTTATACCGCCTGTAGTGGAACCAGCACAGCCGCAGATTATGCTCACAAGAACCAGCATAAAGCAGGGCAGTACAGGCCAGGCTGCATTGTCGCTGATGGCAAAGCCGGTTGTGGAAGCATAGCTGACCACGTGGAAAGTTCCGTTCAAAAAAGCGCTGCCCCAGCTGCTGTCCACGCCCTGAATTTTCAGGGAGAGCGAGGTGACAATGGATAAAACAACCAGGGACAGCGTATAGAAGCGCAGGACTGGGTTCCTCAATGGACGAAGAGTATGGCGTACAAGAACCACGAAAATGAGGCCGAAGTGTATGGACGCCAAATACATAAGTACTATTGTAATGATGGAGATGGCCGTGGAGTCGAAACTTGCGATGGAAAGGTTCCTGGTAGAAAAGCCTCCGGCGGCGCACACGCTGAAGGCATGGCAGATGGCGTCGAAGGCCGACATTCCGGCGATGTAATACGATATGAAAGCAACGGCGCAGAGTCCAAGGTAAACCCAGGCGAAAATGAATACGGTTTTATTGGCGCGGCTGCGGTAATCGTCCTTGGAAAGGGAGTTGAGCTCCATGTTTGTAAGACGGAGTCGCACCGGTGAAGAGTTGGGGATAATCAGCAGGAGGAAGACCACGACTCCAAGGCCTCCGATAAAGTGTGTGGATGACCTCCAGAATACCAGGCTTCTTGGCAGCGCTTCAATATCTTCCAGTATGGTTGCGCCTGTAGTTGTGAAACCGGAAACGCTTTCAAACCAGGCATTTATAACCGAGAAAGGACCACCCCAAAGGGCATATGGGAGGCCGCCGAAAACAAAGGAAAGCAGCCAGGAAAGGACAATGATCATAAATCCGTCCTTCAGGGTAATCTGCGATGCGCGGCGAACGAAAATGAAGGGGAAGATTCCCACCATGAGGGTTATGGTAAAGCTGATCAGGAGCGGACCCATGGCGCTGTCCCTGCCATCGATAATGGATACAATGACAGAGAGGAGCATAAACAAGGCGCTCACAAGCAGCGCTACGCCCACATTCCTGGATATGACCTTCAGGTTCATGCTTCGCTTTTTTCCTTAAGGTCGGTAATCCTTTTCCGGAGTTGCCGATTCTCTTCCGTAAGTTCCTTTATTTCGTTGTTCAGGTCCCAGAGCTGGTCGTTGCCGTCGAATTCGTAATTGTAACGATGCCTGAATTCCAGGTAGTTACGTAGGGAGGCAAGCATCCCATAGAGGGGCTTTACATAGAAGACCAGTATGAAGAACATGAGGAGGAATACGAGCAGTATTCCTACCAGTATTGACGTTGCGCTGGGGATGACGCTACGGTAAACTCCGCTTTCAAAGCGGGCCGAATTCTCCTGCAGCTGGGCATACTCGTCTTCTCCAAGGCGGTCCAGATAGCTCCTGAGCCTGCCGAAAATGGGCTGGAGACGGGTAAGATACCAGTCCCTGGAGTCGATGAAATTCGATTCCAGGACACTTTCCAGCTCCAAAGAAGCCAGCATGTATGCGGAGTAGGCATATACCACGGAGTCGGCCAAGGGAAGGTCTGTGGCGGCGCCAAGCGAAGACTTCAGCGAATTGCAGCGCTCCATGAAAGCCTCCCTGTCGAAGTTAGGGCGCGTATTCAGTTTGTCGTCACCTATTACAGTGAGAATCTGGAGGTTATAGTCGTCCACGGCATCTACCATCTGCTGGGTGACGTGGATGTTGTTGACATTTCCGGCAATGAGGTTGGAGACGTAGTTGGACATCCGCCTGAATTCCACGAACGAGATCAGGCTGGACATAAGGAGGACAATGACTATTGCACTGAGTGACAGCGTCATCTTCATCCTTAGCGAGAGGCGGAATGCCTTCAGCCAGTTCTTGATTTTTGCAAACATACAAGTGCAAATATACGCATTTTTTTCGCGTCTATAATAAAAATTGATATTTTGAAACTTTTTTCATAACTTTGGACTTTAAAATAAAAAATTATGAGAGAGACCTTCCTTGACAGAAAAGATAATAAGAACTCGCGCCTCAAAAAGACAATTCTATATTTATGCATTGAGCACGGGGAGCAAAGTATAGCTGCCCTGAGCGAGGCAATTGGCGCTTCAGTTCCAACAGCCACCAAACTTATCTGGGAGTTGATGGACGAGGGTTTTATGGTTGACCTTGGAAAATCCGGGACATCCGGAGGAAGGCGTCCCTCGGTTTTCGGCCTTAATCCTTACGCGGGATATTTCATTGGAGTGGATATCCGGAATACCCACATGAGTCTCGCTCTCACCGATTTCAAGGGCGGCTTGGTATCGTTCACGGACGACATTCCTTTCGAGATGGAGGCCAGCGAGGAGGCTGTACACCGCATTTCTTCCGTTATCCGTGAGTATATTGCCAAAGAAAATGTGGACTGGAACAAAATAATGGGCCTTGGAATCAGCGTTCCGGGCCGTGTGAACCCGCTCACAGGATACAGCAACAGCTATTCATTCGACGACAAGCGTTCCATCGGCAAGATATTGCACGAAGACCTGGATATACTTGTGGCGGTGGAAAATGACTCACGCGCAATGACTTACGGAGAATACATAGGCGACGGGCTCAAGGAGAAGAACATGCTTTTCGTAAACGTGAGCTGGGGTCTTGGAATGGGTATGATCCTTGCCGGGCACCTTTATTACGGGACCTCGGGCTATAGCGGGGAATTCGGACATTTCCCCCTTCTGGGCAACGGTCAGATTTGCCGGTGCGGCAAGGAGGGCTGCCTGGAAACCGGCGCTTCGGGCTCGGCTATGGTAAGGATGATAGGGGAGCAACTTAGGGCCGGAAGGGCCTCGTCCCTGGCTGTAAAGTACAATACCGACGGAAAGGTGAACCTGAACGATATCTTTGCCGCCATAAAGAGCGAGGATCCGCTTGCCATCGAGATTGTGGAAAAACTTGGAACCAACCTGGGCAAGGGGCTGGCTGGCCTTATCAATATCTTCAATCCGGAGTTGGTGGTTCTGGGAGGGAAGGTTGCCGTGGCGGCAGGGGACTATCTGATGCTTCCCGTGCGCACGGCCATCAAACGCCATGTTCTGAATATCGCCAACCGTGATACTTCCATTAAACTAACCCAGCTTCGCCAGAAGGCCGCTCCTTTCGGGGCCTCCCTACTGGTGAGAAGCAGAATGCTCGGAATTCTGTAACTATGCCAATTATATCGCAGCGCGGCCTTGAGATGCCGTCTTCGCCAATCCGGAAACTTGCGCCTCTTGCCGATGCCGCAAAGCGCGAGGACGTAAAAGTATATCACCTTAACATCGGCCAGCCAGATCTTCCCACTCCGCAGAAGGCTCTGGACGAACTTAAGAAAATTGACAGGAAAACCCTGGAATACAGCCCTTCGGAGGGATTCCTTAGTCTGAGGCAGAAACTCACCGGCTATTACCGGAGCTTCGGCATAGAGGTTACCAGCGATGAGATTATCGTAACTACGGGAGGCTCGGAGGCGATACTCCTCTGCTTTCTTGCCTGCATGAATCCGGGCGATGAGATGCTCGCCGTAGAACCCGGCTATGCAAATTATATTTCTTTCGCAATAACGGCGGGAATCAAGGTGAAGGCTATAACTTCCACCATAGAAAACGGCTTTGCACTGCCGCCAATCGAAGATTTTGAGGCCGCAATCACTCCAAGGACAAGGGCAATCCTCCTTTGCAATCCTTCCAATCCCACCGGTTATGTCTATTCCCCGGAGGAACTTCAGAAAATAAAGGAACTGGTACAGAAATACGATCTTTTCCTTTTCTCGGACGAGGTTTACAGGGAGTTCGTCTATACCGACGTGCCATATGTGAGCGCAATGAGCCTTGGTATTCCGGACAATGTAATCCTCATCGATTCGGTGAGCAAGCGCTATTCGGAATGCGGTATCAGGATTGGGATGATAGTGACGCATAACCGCCTGGTCCGGGATACCGTCATGAAATACTGCCAGGCCAGGCTGAGCCCGCCCCTTCTTGGACAGATTGTTGCCGAAGCCTCAATCGAGGGTACCCAGGAGTATTCCGAGGCCTGTTATGCAGAATACAAGGCCAGGAGGGACTTCTTTATCGACGGCCTTAACAGGATACCTGGCGTTTATACCCCCATGCCCCAAGGCGCTTTCTACACAGTGGTTTCGCTGCCCGTGGCCGATGCCGAGGATTTCTGCCGATGGTGCCTTTCGGATTTCCGCCTGAATGGGGAAACCTTGATGATGGCTCCAGCCGCCGGATTCTACAGGAATCCGGATTTGGGGCGAAACCAGGTAAGGATGGCTTATGTACTTTGCATTGAGGACCTTGCTAAGGCACTGAAACTGCTGAAAGCTGCCCTGAAAGCCTATAACAAGCGTCAGGTGTAGAGGCCTCCGTTTACTGAAACAACCTCTCCTGTTACATAAGAGGCTTCATCCGAAGCCAGGAATGCGACTACGGCTGCAACTTCGTCGGGCTCTCCGAACCTTGCAGCCGGGATGTCTTTCTTAAGGCTGTCTTCATCCAGGCCTTCCACCATATCGGTGCGGATAAAACCGGGTGCAACTGCATTCACGGTCACTTTTTTCCTTGCCACTTCCTGGGCCAGGGCCTTGGTGGCGGCAATCATTCCGCCCTTTGCGGCCGAGTAGTTGGTCTGTCCGGGAAGTCCTTTGATGCCGCTGAGGGAAGCCATATTGATTATCCTGCCCCATTTGTGAAGGAGCATGGGCTGAAGGACGGCCCGGGTAACGCTGTACCAGCCGTTCAGGTTGGTGTCGATGACCTTGTTCCACTCGTCACTTTCCAGCCAGATAAGGAGATTGTCCCTTCGGATTCCGGCATTGTTCACCAGTACTGCGATATAGTCATCGGGATGAGCGGCCTGCCATGCGCCGATGCTTTCCTTTACCTGCTCGGGATTTCCTACGTCGAAACGCAAAAGTTCGCCGTTTCCTTCTATCAGGGACAGGGTTTCCTTTGCCGCAGCATCATTGGAAACGTAATTGATGAGAATCCGGTATCCCATTTTGTGCAGTCTTTGGCAAACTGCTCTTCCTATACCTCGGCTTCCGCCGGTTACAAGTGCATATTTCATAATATTATAAAAATAAATAATCCACGTTACCCCTTTCCTAAATCCTTTCCCTCGGGGAAAGGACTTGCCATCGCCCTTTCAGGGCTCCATATTTTAATTGATTTACAAGTGTTTAAAGCACTCACGGAGGTTCCAAGAATGCCGTGCAGACCTATGCTCTGCCCGGTAAGGAAGAGCCAGGGGATGGGGGTCGCGGGAGCGATATAATCGGCCCTGCTGTGTTTCAGGATTCCGTAGGCACTGCCGCCGGAACTCTCCTGCCAGTATTTCAAGGCGTTTGCCCCAAGCGAGGGGAGTCTTTCCTGGGCTACGGATATCATCTCTTCAGGGGACGGGCCTTCGCCTTCGCGGAAAGACAGGAGGTCTATGCTGCGGGCAAAGCCCTTTTCATCCTTTTCCCCGAAATGAATCATTACCTGCCGGCCGATAAAGATGCTGTGATTGACAAAAGGAACTGTTCCTTCCTTCAGGATTATATGTGTCGTGAGGATTTCAGGTCCGTCGCTCATCCTAAAGAGTCTCTTCAAGTATGCAGGCCTGACGTGGTCTTTCACAAGGGAAAAGCAGGTGCGTGGATGCAGGTCGGCTATCACTACGTCGGCTTTGAAGGAACTGCCGTCTTCGCAGCTGGCGGTCCCATCCTGGATTTCCACCACCTTTTTCCCGCAGCGTATGTCAAGGCCCTCCGAAAGGGCATCGACGAAGCATTTTCCGCCGCCGTCAAGGCGCCAGACGCTCTTTTCGTAGGGTTTCGCTACGTGCTGGATTTCCTCTTCCCAGAAGGAGTTCAGCCGAAGGAAAGGAAGGCTGGTGCGTATGAATTCGTCCGGCTCGCTTTGCTCCCAGGGAAGATTCATAAGGCCCAGGGGGCGGAAAATCTTTTCCAGGGGTTCGCCGCTGCCAAGGCCTCCCACGGAGTGGAAGCCCGTGTCGAAGCGTATGCCGTCGGCCATAAAGGAGCGAAGCGCCCCTCCAGGCTCTTCGGCTTGTTCAAGTATTGTGACCTTGAGACCTCTTTCCTGCAGGATTCTGCCGCAAAGAAGGCCTCCAAGGCCGGCGCCCACTATGAGGGCAGTTTTAGACATTCCTTATAACCAGGGTGGAATTGGTGCCCCCAAAGCCGAAGGAATTCGAGACGAAGGTGTCGAAATGTCTCTGGATGGTGCTCCCGGGGATAAGAAGGTGGCAGGAATCCTCGTCCGGATTCTCGAAATTGATGTTTCCGGCAATGAAGTCGTTTTTCATCATAAGGATGGAATAAATGACCTCCGATGCACCTGCCATCCACATTTCGTGGCCGGTCTGGCTTTTAGTGGAAGTCACGGGAACGCTCCTCTCTCCGAAAACCCGGAACAGGGCCTTGGCCTCGTTGGCGTCTCCTACATGGGTGGAAGTGGCGTGAGCATTCACATATCCAACTTCCTTTTTCTGGATTCCGGCGCGTCGTATTGCCATTTCCAGCGAGCGTGCGGGACCTTCCACGTTGGGAGAAGAAATGTGGTCTCCGTTAGAGGAGAAACCGTATCCAAGGACTTCGGCAATGATGGGGGCGCCGCGCTTGACGGCGTGCTCGTAACTTTCCAGGATAACGGTGGCAGCACCACCGCCGGGCACAAGGCCATCGCGGTCCCTGTCGAAGGGGCGCGATGCCCTGGTGGGATCGTTCTCCCGTGTGGAAAAGGCCGATATCCCGTCGAAGGAACCGGTTGCCGCCATGTTGACCTCCTGAGCTCCGCCGCATACGACTATCTCCTGCAGGCCATTCTGGATGAGCAGAGAGCCCAGCCCGATTGCGTGTGAGCCGCTGGCGCAAGCGCCTGAAACTGTGAGGTTTATTCCTTTAAGATGGAAGATGACGCCAAGGTTCATGGTCACCGTAGAGTTCATGCTCTGGAAAATGGCACCGCTGCCGCAAAGCATTGTATCGTGCTTTTCGATAATCTTTGCCACGGATTTGTAAACTGCATCGGCAGTGCTGTCATTGCCATAGAGCAGGCCCACTTCGTTGGCATCCAGGTAGTCCTGGTCGATGTTGGCGGCTTTCAGGGCGTCGCGGGTGGCGCAGTAGGCATATTGTGCAGGTTCCGGCATATACACCCTCTGGGGGCGGGGCAGTTCCTTTTTGAGGTCCGGGGTGACAAGCAGCGAAGTCAGGCCCGAACGGAAACCTGCCTCCTTTCTGGCGGGATCCAGTATAATGCCGGATTTTCCGCTGAATAGCGAATCCCTGACTTCTTCCAAACTTGTTCCTAGGCAGGACCATATGCCCATACCGGTTATAACTACTCTTTTCATAAAAAATCTAATACGTTTATCCTACAAAGATACGAAAAATTACTCCAACAGGTATTTTTTCCAGAATTCACGGTTGTCCTGGATAAAATGTGCTCCCTGATAACCCCTGTAGCCGTGCATGCCGTCCGGATAGATCATGAATTCGAACTTCGCGCCCTGACGCTGCAGAACGTCTATAAGCTGAAGGGTGTTCTGGAAGTGGACATTGTCGTCACCCGTGCCGTGGGTAATCTTAAGCATGACGGAACCGTCGTTGTTCCCGTAGTTCACCGGATACTGTTTTGCAAGCTCCAGAACTTTTGACCCTTCGTATCCTTCGGGATTGTCCTGAGGCGTGGACATGAAGCGTTCGGTGTAATGGGTGTCGTAAAGAGCCCAGTCGTAAACTCCTCCGCCGGCTATGCCGTAGTGATAATACTCGGATGCGGTTGAAACAAGCACTGTTGTCATTGTCCCGCCGAAACTGAAGCCTTCGACACCTATCTTGTCGGCCTTGACCCAGGGCTGGGCCTGCAGCCATTTCGCCCAAAGTATGAAATCCTCTACTTCCACTGTGTTCAAATGTTTGTAGATGGCTTCCACGCCTTGCCGGCCGTTGTGTCCTGCAGCCCTGCAGTCGGCAATCAGCTGGATTATGCCGTTGTCGGAATACCATTTATAGGTATCGGGCGAAACCCAGCGGTCGTGAACCAGGGGAGTATCCGGCCCACCGTAAATGTCCACGTGGACGGGATATTGCTTTGCCGGGTCGAAGCCTTTAGGATAATATATCACGCCGGGCAGCTCCAGGCAGTCTTCTGTGGTGATACTCACAAGTTTGCCTGTTTCACTGGCCTTGAAAGACCCTGCGGCCATGGATGCCACCAAGGTGGAATGGCCCTTGGTGTCGTGAAGCCGGAGTTCCCAGGGAGTCTGAAGGTTGGAAGAGCGCGAAACGAAGTATTTTCCGTCCGGGGAGAACCATACTCCGGCCACGTTCATCGCCGTATCCGTAAGGGCAGTGACTTGTCCCTTGGGTGAGAGTTTATAAAGGGTTTTCCTTACGTGGCTGTCGCCTTCGGCCGTGAAGAAAACGCTGCCGTCGGATGCCAGATATTCCAGGCCGATGCGCCAGAAAGGACCGTCGGTGAGGCGCCGGAGTTCTTTTCCGTCGTAACTGAGGAAGTAAATCTGCTGCCAGTTGCCTTCGAATTTCCGAACCATGTAAAGGCCTTCGTCGGAAAAGAGCATCCCGTCTATCCAGTCCAGCCAGGTGGGAACGCTTTCATTATAAATGGCCGTTTTGCTGCCGTCCAGCGGGTTTACGGCATATAGTTCCAAGGTATTCTGGATGCGTGGCTCCCGCGCCACGAAAAAGGTCTTGGAATCTTTGCCCCAGAAAGGAATGCCGAAATACTGGTCTTTAGTCTGGTCAAAGTCGGCCCAGACAATTTCCTTCGTCTGGATCGAGGCAAAGCCTATCTTCACTTGGGGATTCCTGTCCCCGGCCTTGGGATAACGCGTGCGGCGAAGCGTTCCGTGCTGCCCGGAAGGGGAGTAGATGGGGAACATTGGAACCTCCGATTCGTCGAAGCGGAAAAATGCTAATGTTTGGCTGTCTGGGCTCCACCAAAAGGCCCTGTACCTGGAAGGCCGACCAAAAATCTCCTCATAATAAACCCAGGAGGCATAGCCGTTAAGCGTTGTCTCGGAGCCGTCAAAAGTGAGCCTGCTTTCTTCTTTTGTGGCGATATTTACCACCCAAAGGTCGTTTCCCCTGGTAAAAGCAAGGAGGGTGGAGTCGGGCGAATAGCAAAGATTGACGGCCCCTTCGGGCTTCAGCGGAAAATCCGTGAATTTTTCTTCGGCCTTGATCCCGGTGGCTTTTTTTGTCCTAAGTCCCGATGAGACTTTCAGCGAAAAACAGTCTTTGTCGGTATAAGTGCCGTCGTATGAAAAAACCACTTCGTTTTTCCCTGTCCACTTTATGGCCGATGGTATGTCCTGAAGTTCCCCTTGAGCGAAGGATGGTGCCGATGCGAAGCTTGCAAGCAGCAGTATGGCTAAATACGTTCTTTTCATTCCTCAAAGATACGAAAATTACGCGATTACGGTTTGCTAAATTGCAGGGAATGCAGTATTTTTGCTTTATGGAAAGTGACTTTGTCTGGGATCCGCTCAGGAAAAAGAGCGTAAGGAACACCCCTGAGGAGCAGGTGCGCCAGTGGTTCATCTCCGTTTTGCACGAGGGGATGAAGGTGCCGGAGCATATGATGGGTTCGGAAGTGTCGCTTTCCCACGCCGGAAAAGATTACAGGGCCGACATCGTAGTGTACGACAGGAGCGCCTCCCCTGTGATGGTGGTGGAATGCAAAAGGCCTGAAGTGGAACTTGGGCAGGAGGTTGTGGATCAGGCGCTGCGCTATAATAATGAACTGGACGTGAAGTACATAGCCATTACTAACGGGCACAAGACCTTTATGTTTGAACGTGTGGAAGATGGTTTCTCTTTCATGGAAAAGGCCCCTTTGTGGGAAGATATGATATGACAAGGACGGAAGGATATCTGGATCACGAAGTTTTCCGCTTCGTGGGGGAGACGGCCGGGGAACTGGGTGTCAGGGCCTTCGTCATTGGCGGCTATGTCAGGGATTGCTTCCTTGGGAGGCAGTGCAAGGACATAGACATTGTGGTTGAGGGCTCCGGGATAGGCCTTGCAAGCGCCGTGGCGGAAAAAACGGGCGCAAAGGTAAGCGTGTTCCGCAATTTCGGCACGGCGATGCTGAAATTCAAGGGGCTGGAATTGGAATTCGTGGGCGCAAGGAGGGAGTCCTACAACAGGGATTCGCGTAAGCCCATAGTGGAGGAAGGGACTTTGGAGGAAGACCAGCTTCGCCGGGATTTTACCATCAATGCCATGGCCTTGTCCCTCCAAAAGGATGATTTCGGCGCACTTGTGGATCCTTTTGGCGGAATCCGGGATTTGGCTTCCGGCATAATCCGCACCCCGCTTCAGCCGGAACAGACCTATTCCGACGACCCGTTAAGGATGCTGCGTGCCGTTCGTTTTGCCGTGAAACTGAGCACTCCTGAACATAGTTTCAATATTGTTCCGGAATCTTTGGAGGCAATGAAGAAGATGGCTCAGCGCCTTCAGATTCTCTCCAGAGAAAGGATAGTGGAGGAGCTTAACAAGATGCTTGTGTGCCCGAAGCCGTCCCGTGCCTTTTTCATAATGGAGGAAACCGGTCTGCTGCAGCAGTTCCTGCCGGAGCTTTGCAGGCTGAAAGGTGTCGAAAGCGTGGATGGTAAAGGGCATAAGGAAAATTTCAGCCATACCCTGCAAGTGCTTGACAATGTTGCCCTTGCCGAAGAGGAAATGGGCCTGGAGCCCAATCTTTGGCTTCGCTGGGTGGCCTTGCTGCACGACATAGGAAAGCCCATAAGCAAGCGCTTTGTTCCAGGCCAGGGCTGGACTTTCCACGGCCACGAGGTGGTGGGCGCAAAAATGGTCCCCAAGATATTCGAGAGGCTGAAAATGCCGCTGAACGAGAAAATGAAATATGTCCAGAAGCTGGTTTCCCTGCACCTTCGGCCCATAGCCCTTGTGGACGATGAAGTGACGGACAGCGCGGTTCGCCGGCTTCTCTTCGACGCCGGGGAGGATATAGACGACCTTATGCTCCTTTGCAATGCCGATATCACTTCGAAGAACCCCGCCAAAATAGCCCGTCTCCGCAAGAATTTCACCCTTGTCAAGGAGAAAATGGCCGAGGTGGAGGCGAAGGACGAACTCCGGAACTGGAAGAATCCCATCACCGGGGACTACATCATGCAGGTCTTCGGCCTGGAGCCGTGCAATACCATCGGCCAGTTGAAGGAGATGGTGAAAAACGCCATCCTGGACGGGGAGATTCCCTATTCTTTCGAGGCGGCCGATGCCTATATGCGCGCCAGGGCGGCCGAAATGGGGCTGAAATGACAGTCGATAAGTACATAGCCTATATCCGTGACATCCGGCGCTATTCGCCCCGGACGCAGACTTTGTATGGCCAGGCGCTGGAGGACTTTGTTTCTTTCTGCCACTCTGATGGGCAAAGCGATGAAAACATTGTTTCCAACCTCATCCCTTCCCGGATTCGGGAATACGAGGCGTCCCTGATCGAGCGGGGCATGAAAGCGCGTACCGTGCATCTGCACCTCAGCGCCATAAGCGGCTTCTGCAATTACCTCATTAAGGAAAGCCTTCTGAAATCCAATCCGGTCCGTAGCGTCAAACGTCCGAAAATGGAAAAACGCCTTCCGGAATACTATACGGAAAAAACCATGGAGGATTACCTTCGGGACAGCGCCCATGCCGCCGGGCAGGACGAACTGGATATTCTCCTGAGCCTGGATCCATCCTCTTCGCTTGCGGTGGAAATGTACCGGAGGCGTCTTCGCCGCCTCATCGTTTCCCTGCTTTATGGGGCCGGAATCAGGCGGGCCGAAATCATCGGCCTTGAAAAATCCGGTGTGGACCGCTCACGCGGGACGCTGCGTGTCAGGGGAAAAGGGGATAAAATGAGAGAAATTCCCCTTATTCCTTCCTTAGTTCAGGAAATTTCACTATATTTACAAGCAGCTAGTTCAATGATTGGAGAAGCCGCCTCATCGGGGCCGCTTCTTATGACGGAAAAAGGCCGGGCCTTGTACCCGGAATACATAGACAGGGCGGTTAAAACGGAGCTGGACGGCTACGGCGTCACCGGGAGAAAATCACCCCACGTGCTCAGGCACTCGCTCGCTACGGCGCTTTTGAACGAAGGAGCAGACCTGAATGCCATAAAAGAGATGCTGGGCCACAGCAGCCTCGCGGCAACCGAAGTCTATACCCACAATTCCATTGAACGGCTCAGGACTCAATACATAAACGCCCATCCAAGGGCAAAAAACAGTGACAGAGATGATTAATGTAAAGTCCCTCAAGTTCGATGCAGACGAGAAGCTGCTGGACTTCATTGACAAGAAAGTTGGAAAGGTGGAGAAATTCTTCGACAACCTGTCAGACATTGACGTAACGCTTTCCCTCCTTCCGGACGCCCAGAACAAAAATGTAAAACTCCAGACCCACATCCCCGGTGAAGACCTTATCGTAGAGCGTCAGGCACGCAGCTTCGAGGAAGCCGTAACCGATGCTGCCGATGCCTTGAAAGAGCGCATCGTAAGGGCGAAGGAGAAGAAGTTCGCCAAATAGGTGGCTGCAAAGTCGTATATCGAAACCGACCGTCAGGTCAAGGCACTGCTTGAAGATGTCAGAAATGGCATCTTCAAGTATGTCTATTTACTCATGGGCGAGGAGCCCTATTATCCGGACCTGCTGTGTGACGCAATCGAGGATAACTGCCTCCTTGAGTGGGAAAGGGATTTCAATCAGCTGGTCCTTTATGGTGGGGATTCCGATGCCGAAACCGTAATCACGGCGGCAAGGCGTTTCCCCATGATGGCCGAACGCCAGCTGGTGGTGCTTAAGGAAGCCCAGCAGATGAAATCGCTGGAAGAGCTTGCCCTGTACTGTCAGCAGCCCTTGGATTCCACAGTCCTGGTAATCTTGATGCACGGGGCGTCGGCCGACAAGAGGAAGGCACTTTACAAGGCCGTTCTGAAAAACGGCGTAGTAGTGGAGTCAAACGCCCTCCGGGATTATGAAATGCCACAGTGGATATCCTCCTATTATGAAGGACGCGGGCTCAGGATTCACCCGGAGGCCGCCCAGCTTCTGGCCGAAAGCGCCGGCGCCGACCTTGGCAAGATTGCCGTGGAAACGGAGAAACTCCTGAAGAACCTTCCGGAGGGAACCACGGAGGTTTCAGTCAAGGACATAGAGCAAAATGTCGGAATAAGCAGGCAGTACAGCATTTTCGAACTCACCAAATGCCTGTCTTTCAGGGATGCCGCTGGCGCCCTGAAAATATCGGCCCACATGGGGGAGGCGGCCCGTTTTACCCTTCCCATGGTGATGGGCCCGCTGATGACGCATTTCTCCCGCATCTTGAAATACCATACCCTTTTGCAGAAGGGAAGGCCGGATACAGGAGAGGCTGTCCGTATCCTGGGCATCAATCCTTATTTCCTGAGGGAATACGATGCTGCAGTCAGGAATTATCCCCTGCAACGCTGTATGGGAATAATTTCCCTTTTGTCTGAATACGATTACAAGGGAAAGGGAGGAGACGCCGGAGAAGCAACGCCGGGGGAACTCTTCATTGAACTTGTAAGTAAAATATTATCGTAATGTCAATAGTAGAGATTAAAAACGTAAGTAAGAACTTCGGGGAAAAAGTGGCACTGGACAATGTCACGCTGGAGATTCCCGAGGGAAAGATTTTCGGCCTTTTGGGGCCGAACGGAGCGGGCAAAAGTACCCTTATCCGTATTATCAACCGAATTACCATAGCTTCGGCGGGTGAGGTTTTCTTCCAGGGGCATCCCATTACGGAGGAGGACGTTTCCCGTATAGGCTACCTGCCGGAAGAGCGTGGCCTTTACCGCAAGATGAAGGTTGGTGACCAGGCTTTGTATCTTGCCCAGCTGAAGGGCATGAGCGCCCGCGAAGCCGCCATCGAATTGAAGAAGTGGTTCGTGCGTTTCGAAATTCAGGACTGGTGGAACAAGAAGGTGGAGGAACTCTCCAAGGGTATGGCCCAGAAGGTGCAGTTCATCACCACAGTGGTTCATCGGCCTTCGCTGATGATACTGGACGAACCTTTTTCCGGTTTCGACCCGGTGAACGTAGATCTTATCCGCAAGGAAATCCTGCGTCTCAGGGACGAGGGAGCCACCATCATCCTTTCCACCCACAACATGGAATCGGTAGAGGAACTGTGCTCGGACATCGCCCTCATCAACCAGGGCAGGCTGGTGGTCGCCGGCGACACTGACCAGATTCGCCGCCGGCACGGTGAAGACAATGTGGAAATAGAGTACACGGACGAGCTGAAAGACCGGAAGAGAATGGTAGTGGCCCGTCCGGAGGTGAATGCCACTCTCACGGAACTTATTTCCAAGGACTACACCATCAACTCTTTCAAGGAGGTGATTCCCAGAATGAACGACATCTTTATCAAACTGGTAAAAGGGGAGGAATAAATTATGAATTTCAAGAAATTAGGCATCATTATTCAGAGGGAATACCTGAATAAGGTCAAGAAAAAGAGTTTCCTTCTCATTACTTTCTTGGCACCGGTCTTTTTTGCCGCCATAGCCATCCTGCCTTCCGTCATCATGATGGGGACGAGGGAAGAGGCCAAGAAGGTGGGCGTAATCGACCGCAGCGGAATAGTGCTCCAGTATCTGGAAGACAACGACGTAACGCATTACATAAACCTTGGCACCGAGGTGAACGTGGACAGCCTTAAGGCCGATTTGAAAGCCTCCGGCGTGGATGTACTCCTGAGCATATCGGCTTTGGATCCGGAAACCCGTTCGGTCAAGGCCGATACCTATTCCGCAAAGCCGCTGGGTATGGATACCGGAAGCATGATTGAAGGCCGCATCAACGATGCCGTAGAGGCCTACCGCATCGAAAGTTACGGTATCGAGAACCTCGAGGAGATAATGGAAGGCGTCAAGTCCAATGTGAAACTGCGCAGCTACACCATTGACGAAAGCGGCAAGGAGAATATATCGGAAAGCGGTATCTACATGATTCTTTCCATGATTCTGGGTATGGCCATATATATGTTCATCGCCCTGTTCTCCGGAATGGTTATGAGTTCCGTCATCGAGGAAAAGAGCTCCCGCGTGGTGGAAGTCCTTATGTCTTCGGTTAAGGCTACGGAACTCATGTTCGGCAAAATCATTGGAGTGGCGCTTGTCGCTCTTACCCAGTTCTTGCTGTGGATACTTCTCACCATAATGCTGCTTGGCATCGCAATGGGCATTATGGGCAAGGACAAGATCATGGGTATTTTCGATGATGATTCCACTACCGAAATGGTCCAGCAGATGTCCGCTACCGGTGGCCTGAATCCCGGCGACATTGACCTGGAGAGCGCTCTGGCTGCAGCTTCGGATACCACGGCGGTCGCCGCCGGAGAGCCTTCCGGAATGGATGTCGTGATGAGCACGCTTGGAAATATCAACCTTGGGCAGATAGTGATTGCCTTCCTGTTCTTCTTCGTATTCGGCTACCTTTTGTATGCCTCGCTCTTTGCGGCGATTGGCTCATCGGTTGAAAATGAAGGGGACAGCACTCAGCTTCAGCTGCCCGTCACCATTCCGCTGATGATCGGCTTCTTCGTGGCTCTGTATGCCTTCAAGGCACCGGGCAGCCAGCTGGTGTTCTGGTTCTCGATGATACCTTTCACCAGCCCCATCGTCATGCTGGCCCGCATCCCCTTCGGTGTGGCTACTTGGGAACTGGTCCTTAGCATCGTGCTGCTGGTGGGAACATTCATCGCCTGTGCCTGGGCATCGGCCAAAATTTACAAGGTGGGTATCCTTATGTTCGGGAAAAAATCCACGTTCAAAGACCTTTGGAAATGGTTAAAACAAAAGTAAGTCTGCTGTTTGCACTTGTGCTCTTTTCCTGCAGCCGGGCTCCGGAGATATCCTGGAGGCTGGTTCCGATGGACGGGCACAGGGCGGGGGCGAAGTCTGTGAATAAGGACAATGTCCGCCAGGCTTTGGGTTATTTCGAGGACAGCACATACGTTTCCCCGAAGGGAGAAAGGCTGTGCACCGGTTCGGCCATCGCCAAGGCGGCGAAGGTGATGATCGGGGTCCAGGACAGCCTGGCCTCCTTGAAAGTAGTCATCGGCCACAGCGATTCCATGCTCCTGAACCTTCGTACGGAACCGGACCTTCCACTTGGAAACCTGGTTGCCGATGCGCTTCGTTCGTATGCTTCAGGATATTTCAAGCTGCCCATGGATTTTGCTGTGATTAACTTCGGGGGAATCCGCGTTCCAATGCCCAAGGGCGAGATTACCATCGAAGACATCAGCTCAATGTTCCCTTTCAAAAATTACATCTGTCATGTAAGAATGAAAGGAAGCGAGCTTACATCTTTGCTGGATACGCTTGCGGCCTCCAAGGCTTTTCAGGCGGTGAGCGGGGCAACGGTGAGGGTGAAGGACCATAAGGTGGAATCGGCCCTGATAGGGGGGAAGCCCATCAATCCAAGCCGAATTTATAACCTTGCCACCATCGACTTCCTGCTGGATGGCGGCGACAGGATCAACATAGGCGCCCTGGCCCAGAAAGTTACCCTTTCCACGGTGCTCGTCAAGGATGTCATGCTCTCTTACGTGCGTTCCTGCGAGGCTGAAGGGAAGATGGTGAGCGGCAGGGCCGACGGTCGTGTAATAATGGAATAGGCGATATGAAAAAACAAGGTATAATTCTATTGTCTGCGCTTTTTGCAGCAATTCTTTGGATGCCTTCCTGTTCCAGGCAGCGCAGCCTTACCATCATTCACGTCAACGATACCCATTCCCATCTGGAGGTTGAACGCAGCGGGGAATACGAAGGGCAGGGGGGAGTGCTGGAGCGTGCCGCATTCATCGATTCCGTTCGCAGGGCCGACGGGGCCGAAAATGTCCTCCTTCTTCACGCAGGGGATTTCTGCCAGGGAAGCATATATTTCTCGGAATTCGGCGGCAAGGTGGAGGTGGATCTCCTGAACGCCTTGGGCTACGACGTGGTAACACTTGGCAATCACGAGTTTGACAACGGACTTGAAGCCCTTGGCGACTTGCTGGACAGCCTGAAGGTGCCGGTCGCTTTGTGCAATTACGATTTCTCGCCATTCAAGGCAGGAAAGTATATCAAGCCCTATGTAATAGTGGAGAAGGCCGGGCTAAAGATTGGCGTTATCGGCGTCCTATGTTCCCGCTTGAAGGATATGGTGGCCGGAGATACCGGAAACCGCCTCCCTGAATTCGAGCTCATCCCCACTGTCCAGAAATATGCCGATGAAATTGCCCCCCTGTGCGACCTTGTCATAGCCCTGACTCACATAGGATATGAGGAACACAATCCCGGAGATATCCTGGATCAGGAGCTTTGCGCAAAGACAAGGGGTATAGACCTCATCGTCGGAGGCCATTCCCATACTTTCATGACAGAGCCCGCATACCTGCCGAATCTGGACGGCAAACCGGTACCCATTGTCCAGACAGGATGGATGGGTGTGGATATGGGAGAATTTCACCTGAAGCTCAGGCCTCGCCGTTAGAGGATATTCATTGACTGCTCGCGAATTTTTTCCAATTCGTCCTTCATTTTCACAACCAGCTTCTGGATGCCCGCGTGGTTAGCCTTGGAGCCGGTTGTGTTTATTTCGCGCCCCATTTCCTGGATAATGAAGCCAAGCTTCTTTCCAGGGCACTCTTCCGTGTCGATGGTTTCCTTGAAATAGTTGCAGTGCTGGCGAAGGCGCACTTTCTCTTCGTTGATATCGTATTTTTCCAGATAATAGACGAGTTCCTGCTCGAAGCGTGAAGGATCCGGCTTTAGCGAAAGCTCTTCCAGGCTCTTCAAAAGTTTTTCCTTAACGAGGGCCATCCTTTCGCTTTCCAGGCTTTCAACCTGATCGTAGAGAGCCAGAATATTATCCACACGGGAGCATACATCGGCATAAAGAGCCTTCCCTTCAAGGATACGGTATTCCGTTAGACTGGCAATTGCCTGGTCCAGGGCGGCTTCAACCGCCGGCCAGTCCTGCTCGTCCATTATTTCGGCCTTGTGGCTGTCCGTAACCTCCGGGAGGCGAAGGATGGACGCGAGAAGTTCGTTGTTCAGGAGCTCTTTCTTGTTATTGTCGTAGTAGTCGAAGCCGCTGAGCTGCGACCTTATCTGGACAAGCTGGTTGTAGTATGAACTGATGGCCGAGGCGTTCAGCGGTCTTGCCACGGCTTCCTCGGCGGCTTCATAATTAACGAACATGTCAATGGTTCCGCGGACCAGGCGGGAAGCAAGCGTTTTCCTCACAATCAAGTCCTTATCCTTCGGAAGGATGGAACTTTTTATGCTGATGTCGGCACTTTTTGAATTAAGGCTGCGGAGTTCAATTGTAATGGTGCCGCTTTTAATTCTGGCCTGGGCCTTGCCATAGCCGGTCATTGACTGAATCATATCATGAATCTTTAGGTAATGCGTAAACTCGTATGTATTCGCCTGTAAGGCCGTTTGCCCCATCCTGTGAGTCACAGATGAGAAGAAGTGTCTGCGTGCCGTCCTTAAGGGTGGGGCCAAGGCACATCCCTTCATAATTACCAAGGTCCAGGGCCGACGTCATGAACTTCACAAGCAGTTTTTTCTTCAGGACCTTGCCTTTTCCCTCCGAAGGATCGACGATAAAAATATTATTGGAAGTGAAACTTCCCAGCATATCGAAAAAGCCGCCGGAAGGGATATAAACCTCCCTTTCCAGAACCGCGATTTTTCCGCTTGGAAGCACTGTCATTGCCGATATCCCGAAGGCGTAGGCCTTTGCCGCCTTTACCTCTTTTTCCGAAGCTATGGGCTCCTGGGTTTTGTATAGGTATTCCCCGTCAGGGCCAAGGTTCGACAATTTGAAAGCCTGGATGCGGTGGAGCCTTTCTTCCTTTTCCCCTTTCAGGGGGGATTCCGTGGTGACGTAAAATCGGCCTTTGTGATAGGCCAGGGCCTCGAATCCACGGTTGGGGACAATGTTTTTGAAGATTTTGGGGACTTTGAGTTCCCTTCCGGTGAGGCTTCCATCCAATTTGTATTCCCTTATCCTCTGGTCGCTTTCCGAGGCTATGAAAAGCGTCTTTTTCTCCGGCACGTAAACTATATCCTCGTTGTCGAAAACCTTCAGGCCCTTGCTTTCGGTTTCAAGGTAATTTACCGGGCCGATGTTTCCGTTACTGTCGAAGCCCAGGGTGAAGAAGAAAAGGGTGCTTTTTTTGTCGTGAACCACGGCGTAGGTCTCTTCCTCTACGCGGGTTATGCCGGAATATTGTCCCACAGGGATGTTATCCAGGCGGCGAACCTGAATAAGTTTTGCCTGGGCCGATGCGGCAATGGCCGGAAACAGGATCCCGGCACACACGGCTGCGACTTTCACCCTGCGGAAAAACATCCTACTCGTCTTCCTGCAGGGCTTTGTTGTAGCACTGCCGGCAAAGGGGCTCGTAAATGTCCTTCTCTCCAAGGACAACCAGTTTCTTGCTGGCCGACAGACGGTGAGAATGATTTGCAAGGGCGCCGCAGCGCACGCAGATGGCATGGACTTTCTGGACATCTTCGGCAATTGCGAGAAGGCCGGGCATGGGGCCGAAAGGCTTGCCAAGATAGTCGGTGTCCAGGCCGGCGATGATTACCCTGACACCACGCTTGTTGGCCAGTTCCTGGACCACTTCTATGATGCTTTCATCGAAGAACTGGGCCTCGTCAATGCCCACGACCTGAATGTCATCGGGAATCTGGAGCATCCTGGAAGGGCTCTTTATCGGAGTGCAGGAAATGCTGTGGGAGTCGTGCGAGACCACGTCCAAATCTGAATAACGCTTGTCTATGCTTGGCTTGAAAGTGGCAATCTTCTGCTTTGCGAACTGAGCCCTTTTGAGCCTTCTGATTAGTTCCTCCGTTTTTCCGGAGAACATGGACCCGCAAATAACTTCAATGCAGCCCGATTTATTTGCATTTTCTAAAAACATTTCCTTAACTTTGTTACGTGAGTGGATAGAAGGGTTGTCAGATGCAAATATAATCATTTATGGGCAATAGTCATACAGATTTTTTACAAGATTTTTCGGCCGAGTTGCAGCAGTTGAAGGAGCGTATCGCCCTTTTGGAAGAGCGGCTTGCCGCCTATGAAGCTCCAGAGGAAGAAAGTGCTCCGGAAGAGGAGCCGGCGGTGGATTTTACCGATATCGACCTTTCGACGGAAGAAGATTCTTCGTCGCCTTCGGCTCCTCAGGATGACAGTGAGAGTACACCTGTCACTCCGACACCTCTTTCTGTCACTCCGGACGAAGCCGATGAAACTCCAGCTGTCACGTTGAGCGATATTCCCATCGTCATTCCAAGTGAATCCAAGGAATCTCACAAGCCCCTGGCATTGCCGCAGTATCCCTGGCAGACTGACCGTCCCGGATTGCCGGTTAAGAACATCCGCAGCGGCATCTCCCTGCTGGACCGCGCCATGTTCGTGAATACGCTCTTCGGGGAGGACCCCCAGCTGTATGCCAACACCATTGCCGACCTGAATGAGATGGAGGACCTTGAAACGGCTGTCGATTATATCGCCGCACATTTCCCCGACTGGGACCTCAGGAGCGACGCGGTTTACCATTTCATGATGTCCATACGTAAAAAACTTGGATAGAAGTGGCCGGAACCCTTTATATTGTCCCTACCCCCGTAGGGAATCTGGAGGATATGACCATGCGTGCCGTGAGAATCCTTTCGGAGGCTCAGCTTGTCCTTGCCGAGGATACCCGCACCACGTCGGTCCTGCTCAATCATTATAATATCCACGCAAGGGTTCAAAGCCATCACAAGTACAACGAACATCAGAAAGTTGAAATAATAAAGGAGCGCATCCTGGAAGGAATGGACGTGGCGCTTGTAAGCGATGCCGGCACTCCCGGAATCTCGGATCCCGGCTTCCTGCTTGTCAGGGCTTGTGCCGATGCCGGTATCACCGTCCAAACCCTGCCGGGGCCAACGGCCTGCATTCCGGCCCTGGTGTCATCGGGACTGCCTTGCGACCGTTTCGTCTTCGAAGGCTTCCTTCCACAGAAAAAGGGCCGGGAAACGCGTCTGAAGGAACTGTCGGCCGAAAGCAGGACGATGGTTTTTTACGAATCGCCTTACAGGCTGGTTAAAACCCTGGAACAGTTTGTCCGCTTCTTCTCTCCGGAACGAAGATGCTGCGTTTCCAGGGAAATTTCGAAAATTCATGAAGAGCACAAGCGAGGCACCCTGGAAGAGGTCCTGGCACATTTTAAGGAACACGAACCCAAAGGAGAGATAGTGATAACGCTCGAAGGAGCACAAAAAGAGAAAAAAGCCAAGAAGAGTTATGGAAGAGGGGAAGGGGGCGAGCAGCAAGGATAAGGGCGGAATTGGCGCAAGTTTCACAAGAGGTGCCATAGCCCTGGTTTTCATCATTATAGGTTATCAGCTGGCCTTGTTCGTTCACAAGGCTGCGGTTCTTCGCGTGGAAGCAAACAGGGACAGGCCGGATACGGTTTATGTATATATGTCAAATGGTGGGGAAGACGTCCCGGCTTCGCCCGAAACGACAAATGGCGGAGTAAAAATGAAAAAGGAAGTTGTGCGGAAGAATGCGCCGCACAGCCCGGCAGTTAAGCAGGTCAGGGAACGGACGCGGACGGTGGAAAGTTTTCCTTTTAATCCGAATACGGTTTCAGTTGATGACCTCCAGCGCCTGGGCTTTTCCGAAAAACAGGCCCAGGCCATAGACAATTACCGGAAAAAAGGCGGTCACTTCAACAGGAGAGAGGATTTCGCGAAATCCTTCGTCGTGGCCGATTCCGTATATTCCCGCCTGGAAAAATACATCAATATCCCAAAACTGGACCTCAACAAGGCCGACAGTGTGTCGCTCCTGGCCCTGCCGGGAATCGGCCCGTATTTCGCAGGAAAGATAGTGAGTTACAGAGCCAGTCTTCGGGGCTATTCCACCACAAGCCAGCTCCTTGACATTTACCGTTTTGACGAGGAAAAATACAATGGTCTGAAGGATCTTGTGAACTGCTCCCGGCCCGAGCCTTATCCAATTTGGACGCTGCCGGAAGAGGAGCTTGCAAAGCATCCCTATATTTCGAAGAGGGAGGCTCATGGGATAGTGCTTTTCCGGACTCATCAACCCTCCTCCAAATGCACGGTGGAAGAATTGAAAAAATCCGGCGTAATCTCTGAAGAGCACGCCGGATCCCTTTCGAAATGTGTTCTGGCTAGTCCTGAACCTGACTCATAGCCTCGCGAATCTTTTCTTCAATCTCCTCGGCCAGATCGGGGTTGTCTTTCATGAGTTGCTTGGTGCTTTCGCGGCCCTGGGCAAGTTTGCTTTCGTTGTAGCTGAACCAGGAGCCGGATTTCTGGATGATACCAAGCTCTACGCCAAGGTCCACGATTTCACCGCTGCGGGAAATGCCTTCCCCGAAGACGATGTCGAATTCCGCCTTCTTGAAAGGAGGGGCCATCTTGTTCTTTACCACTTTCACCTTCACGCGGTTGCCAAGGGCCTCGTCGCCGTCCTTGATCTGGGTGGTGCGGCGGATGTCCAGGCGCACGGAAGCATAGAACTTGAGGGCGTTGCCGCCGGTGGTGGTTTCAGGATTGCCGAACATGATTCCAATCTTCTCCCTGAGCTGATTGATGAAGATGCAGCAAGTTCCTGTCTTTGAGATATTTGCAGTGAGCTTGCGAAGTGCCTGGCTCATGAGGCGGGCCTGAAGGCCGACCTTGTTGTCGCCCATTTCGCCTTCGATTTCGGCCCTGGGGGTAAGAGCGGCGACGGAGTCTATGACTACAATGTCAAGTGCGCCGCTGCGGATAAGGTTATCGGCAATTTCAAGGGCTTGCTCTCCGTTGTCCGGCTGGGAGATGAGAAGGGTGTCCAAATCTACTCCAAGAGCCTTTGCATAACTTCTGTCGAAGGCATGCTCTGCGTCTATGATTGCGGCAATGCCGCCGGCTTTCTGGGCCTGGGCGATTGCGTGGATTGCCAGGGTGGTCTTACCGGACGATTCCGGGCCATAGATTTCGATAATGCGTCCTTTGGGGTATCCGCCAATTCCCAGGGCGTGGTCCAAAGCGATTGAACCGCTGGGAATAACCTGCGTGGCATCCCACTGGGCCTGGTCTCCCAGTTTCATGATGGTGCCTTTGCCGAAGTCTTTTTCAATTTTGTCAATGGTGGCCTGCAGTGCCTTCAGTTTGGCTGCATTCTGGGCCTGGGATGTTTCTGCTGCTTCCTTTGCCATACGTGCTTTTGTTTTTGTTAATTTGCGGGCATCCTGTACCGCGTTTACAAAGATAAAAAAACTACTGTAAATATAAGCGATTTTTTCTTATTTTTGTGGCTATGAAAGAGAGATTATTGGGTAAGACGCCGGAGGAACTCTCCATTTTGGCGCAGACGGCATCTCTTCCCGCATTTACCGGGAAGCAGATGGCTAAATGGCTGTACCAGAAGAGGGAGAGGGACTTGGACTCGATGACCGATATCTCCAAGGCCGGCAGGGAAAGACTCTCTGAAAAATATGAAGTGGGCCAGGCCCGTCCGGTAGATGTCGCCATATCCTCCGACGGCACAAAAAAATACCTTTTCCCGGTGGACGGGGACAGTTCCAATGCCGTAGAGGCGGTAATGATTCCGGAGGCCGACAGGAAAACCCTCTGCGTCTCCTCCCAGGCCGGCTGCAAAATGGGCTGCCGTTTCTGTATGACCGGAAGGCAGGGCTTCCACGGGAATCTGTCATCGGCCGATATCCTTTCCCAGTTCTTTGCGATAGATGAGGCGGGGGAGCTCACGAATGCCGTTTTCATGGGAATGGGGGAGCCACTGGACAATTGGGAGAACGTGAAGCGCGCAATTGAGGTGCTCACCGCCCCATGGGGCCTTGGATGGAGTCCTAAACGCGTCACCCTAAGCACTATAGGAGTCCTTCCGAAACTGCGTCAATATCTGGACGAAAGTAAATGCCACCTTGCCGTGAGCCTTCACAATCCCTTCCCGGAGGAAAGGTTGGAATTTATGCCGGTTGAAAAGAATTGGCCAATAAAGGACGTCGTGGCACTTCTGAAACAATACGATTTCAGCGGCCAGCGCCGCGTCAGTTTTGAATATACCCTTTTTGAAGGATGGAACGACAGCCCCAGGCATGCCGATGCCCTCCTTTCACTTCTTCGTGGCCTTGAATGCCGGGTTAACCTTATCCGTTTCCACAGGATTCCCGATTTCTCTTACAGTCCCGCAGCGGAAGGGAAAATGGAATTGTTCCGCGACCGGCTTTCCTCCGGGGGGCTCACCTCTACCATCCGCGCTTCCCGCGGAGAAGATATTTTTGCAGCATGCGGTCTTCTGGCCGGTAAAAATAAGTCGAGATGAAAAAAATACTGATTGCCCTTTTCCTGCTTGTACAGGCTTTGCCCCTGATGTCCCAGCTCCCGCCTCCTTCTTCTACCTTCGGCCTTTCCCAGGAGGATGAAAAGTCGGTCAAGGAAATGAGATATAAGATGGCCCAGATTAAAAAACGCAGGCCCACCGTTGCCCTTGTCCTCTCGGGAGGCGGGGCTAAGGGAGCTGCAACCGTAGGTGCGCTCAAGTTCCTGGAGCAGTATGAAATTCCCATCGATATGGTTGTGGGAACCAGCATAGGCGGCCTTGTGGGCGGTATGTACGCCCTTGGCTATTCCCCCGAATACTTGGATTCCCTGTTCAAGACCATGGACTGGCAAATGGCGCTGTCCGACAAGGTGGACGATTCTTTCATTCCGTATTCGCGCCGCCGTTATAGGGAAAAGTTCCTCCTGTCTTTCCCTTTCTTTTACCGTGAAGAAGATTACAAGGATTTCCTTGAAGGGGACCTGCCTTTTGCCGGCGGCAAATCACGAAGGCTCAAGCTTGGTGCCGATGAGTCCAACCCCAGGAGTGTCAGCGATGTAATTAACGGAAACCTTCTGGGCAGCCTGCCTTCTGGCTTTGTTTTCGGCCAGAACGTGAACCATATCATATCTTCCAGGACGGTAGGTTACAGCGATTCCACCAATTTCTTCTCGCTGCCCATTCCTTACGCCTGCGTGGCAACGGATTTGCCAACTTCGAAGGCTAAGATTTGGCATAGCGGTTCCATGAACCTTGCAATGCGTTCCACCATGTCCATCCCCGGTCTTTTCGCTCCTGTGCGTACCGAAGGAATGGTGCTGGTCGATGGCGGCATGCGGAATAACTTCCCCGTGAACATAGCCAAGGAACTGGGGGCCGATATCGTCATAGGCATCGACCTTGCCACGGGAAACACTTTGTCGGCAAAGGATATCAAGAATCTGGGAGATATCCTGATATCGGGAATGGAACTTTTCGCCAACGACGCGTATGAGAAGAACATAAGTATGGTGGATATACTTATCCATCCGGATTTGGACGGGTATAACATGCTTAGTTTCAACGCTCAAGCCGTGGAAGATATGTCGGTGCGAGGATATAAGGCAGCCGAAGAGGTCGCTCCCCAGCTGGAAGCCCTCCGTAAAAGACTTGGGAATGAAAAATTCAAGCTGAACGCAACTCCTGCGGTGGATATCGACAGAACGGATGTCCATATCGGGGAGATAGAGATAGTGGGTGTATCGGAAAAAGAGGCCGAGTATCTTCGCTCCAAGATGTATGTCCAGCCGAATTCCATTGTGGACCGGAAAGTGATTGAAAACGATATTGCCTCTATTTTCGGCAAGGGCGCCTACGATTATGTGAACTACGAACTTCGCGGCTCGCAGGAGCCCTACAAGTTAAGGATACTGTGTAAGAGGGGCCCCATGCACCAGCTTGGCCTGGGCGCCAGAATCGATACCGAAGACTTGGTGTCGCTGCTTTTGAACGTGGGCTTGAATACCAATTCCATTTACGGTTCGTCCTTGGATATGACCGCCAGGATAAGCACCAGCCCCTATATCGATTTACTCTATTCCTATAACGCCCCGCATTTTTCCACTTTCAATGCCAGGGCGGAATTCCGCTACACCAACCGCAACAACTTCCTCCGCGGCGACGAAAACTACGACATCGCCTTCTTCCTGGCAACCCAGGAACTGTACATGTCCAATATGCACTGGTCGCAGTTCGACGTGAAGCTGGGCCTTCGGAACCAGTTCCTGAAGATAAACCGCGTGCTGGCTTCAAACGTGGTGGGCGACTACGATTTCGACAATCTGTCGGCCGATTACCTTGGCCTCTTCGTGGACGGGAGAATAGAAACGATGGATGACGGGTATTTCCCCACAAGGGGTATTTCCCTTGGAATCAGGGGTGATGCGATTTACAGGGGTTTCGATGGCAGTAAAAGCGGAAAATTCCTTGGAATAGCGCAGGTGGACGGCTCTTTCCCCTTCAGTTTTGGGGCCTTCACCCTTATTCCCAGGGCCAATGCACGCTTTATCTTCGGCAAAAACATTCCTTTGATTCATTCGAATCTTATCGGCGGAGATATGAGAGGCCGTTATGTAGAGCAGCAGATGCCTTTCATTGGCATTACCGGCGCTGCAATACGCCGTCCGTATTTGCTCCTTGCAAGGCTTGATGCGCGCTACAGGGTAGGGAAGAGCCATTATTTCTCGCTGCTTGGTAACTACTCCTACGACTTTGACGATTTCGGGGCCTTTGTCCATGGTGAAAGTATCTGGGGCGTTGGTGCAGAGTATGCCTACGATTCCATTGTCGGTCCGCTGAAAGCCCAGATCAACTGGTCTTCACTGAATAATTCCGTCGGTTTTTACGTTTCCCTGGGTTACAATTTCTAGAATATGGAAAAAGCCGCATCCCTTTCCCGCTTGCAAAAGCTTTGCTCTAAGGCCGAGTATTGCAGCGCCGACATTTACAGGAAGGCCTTGAAAGACCTTTCCGGGGACGAGGCCGCCGCAAGGGAAATTGTGGATGAACTCATACGGGACAAATATGTCGATGACGCTCGCTATGCCCTGGCTTTTTACAGGGAAAAATCCCTCATTCAAGGCTGGGGACCTGTAAAAATACGCTTTCAGCTGAAGGGGAAGGGGATTCCGGACGCACTCATTGATACGGCCGCCAATGAAATTGACGCGTCGAAGGCCAGACTTCGGCTTCAGAAACTAATTGACGCCAAGAGGCGAAGCCTGAAGGGGGACCCTCAGATAAGGCTCAAACTTTTGAGATACGGCCTTTCCCGCGGGTATGAATACGAAGAGGTCCTCTCTTGCCTTGTTCAGGAATAAACGCTATCTTTGCAGCCGTAAAAAAATGGTGGGGCGACCTGTCGCGGCGCCTTTTGGGCGCTGAGGAAAGTCCGCACAGGAAAGGGCACCCGTCTGTGGAAAGCGCAGCGGGGAGTAATCTTCGGTTTGCCGTAACAGAAAACAACCGCCTGCAAAGGTAAGGGTGAAAACGCGGGGTAAGAGCCCACGACGCCGTCTTGGCGACAAGCGGCGGGTACGGCACACGGGCCTGCAAGACCAAATATACCGGTAGCCATTCGGGCTGCCCGTCCGATGCCGGGGGGTAGGTTGCGCAGATAAATGACAGGCTCAAAAACAGAAAGCGGCTTACGGCTCCACCATTTTTTCATAATCTTCCTGGGAATTCTCCAAGATGTCGTCAAAGCCCTTTAATGCAGCGAAAGGCGCAAATTGCGCAGCCCTTTCCAGAAGGGACATCCGCGGATGCCTGGCCGACGTGTGGTGCGGAAGGTCGATTATATCCTTGTACAGTTCTTCGCTCATGCCTTGTGTCCTCCTATCTGCTTGTTCCTTTCCCGGGCCGTGGCACCTTCCTCGAAGTTCATTCCCTTCAGGATGGCGTTCTTCCCAAAACGTTGCCGTATCTTTAAGATGGCCTCTTGCTGCCGGCGTTCACGCTGCGCCGCGGCGCTGTCCTCTTCCTGGCCGAAAAGGCTCAGCTGGACCTCGCTCTTAAGGTCTTCGCTTCTTACGTGGGCCATAGTCACGGAGATTCTTCTTATGCCCTTTGAGGGATTTGCAATGGATGAAAACAGCTTGGAAGCGGCTTTTACTATGGCAATGGTAGATGAACTGGCGCACCCCAGGTTGATGCTTCCGTGTACCGAATCGTGCCTTTCGTAAGAAATGGCAAGGATCACCTGGTCGGTTACAAGCCGCCTTTCCACAAGGTCCATTACAAGCTGGTCGGTCATTTCCCTCACTATTACCGCCGCCTGCTCAAAGCTGTAGGGCCTTGGCAGGACCTGTCCGCTGGAAATACTGTTGTCGTGGGGCTTGTAGGCCTTTATATGCTCCAAAGTGCAGGGCTCCCAGCCCCAGGCGTGGTCTATGAGCAGTTCGGCATTTACGCCGAAGGCCTTGTATAGCGATTCCTCGTTCTGGACGGAGCGGCGAGCCACATCCCCAAGCGTATATAGCTGCAGTTTCTCCAGCCTTTGCACCGTGCCGTGGCCTATGCGCCAGAAGTCTGTCAGGGGCCGGTGTGTCCAGTATTTCCGGCGGTAACTCATTTCATCCAGAGAGGCTATCCTCACACCGTCCTTGTCCGGGGGACTGTGCTTTGCCTCAATGTCCATTGCCACTTTCGCCAGATACAGGTTAGGGCCGATGCCAGCCGTGGCGGTTATCCCCGTCTCTTTCAGTACCGTCCTGATGAGCATCATAGCCAGGTCGTGGGCCGTAGTCTTGTAAAGCCGGAGGTATTCGGTCGCGTCTATGAAGACTTCATCTATGGAATAGACATGAATGTCTTCTGGAGCAATGAAGCGCAGGTAAATGGCGTAAATCCGGCCGCTCACTTCCAGGTAATTGGCCATTCTTGGCGTTGCGACTATGAAATCCGTATTCAGTTTCCTGACTTCGAAGAGGCGCGGTCTCCCCGAGACGCCCATCTCCTTCAGCGCGGGCGACACCGCCAGGCAGATGGTTTTGTCGGTGCGGCTTTCATCGGCCACGACAAGCTTGGCCTTGAGGGGGTCAAGGCCCCTTTCCACGCATTCCACCGATGCATAGAAAGACTTCAGGTCTATGGCCAGGTATGTGCGCACTTCCTGCGTCACTTTCTAATCCAATCCAGGTTAAAACGGTAGTGTACGCGGCTGGAAAGCAGGTGAATCGTTCCGTCCGGCCCTTGTGTGCAGGCAAGGTAGCCGCGAGGCTCGGCATGGGTGG
Source organism: uncultured Bacteroidia bacterium (assembly GCA_902772985.1). Taxonomy (GTDB): domain Bacteria; phylum Bacteroidota; class Bacteroidia; order Bacteroidales; family UBA932; genus Cryptobacteroides. The sequence goes on from CACYCP010000045.1 coordinate 31,171, forward strand.
CGTCCATTGTGAACTTGCCTGTCCAGGCACCTCCGTCCAGCACCCTGGTCTTGCCGTCGCTGATGAGTTTTTGAACAGGCCAGCTCACTCCTTCGTCTTCGCTGAGGGCTAGGAAAAGGCCGTTTTCCCCGAAGGAACAAAGCATTAGCGGGCCTTCCTGAAGGCGCTTCAGCACCAGTCTTTGTCCGCTGCCGATGGGAGGAAAAGTTGTGGGAGAGTATTCCCAGCTTCGGCCTCCGTCCCGGGAGATGCTCCTGGGCATTTTCCCCTCGATGCTGTTTCCCCGGCCGTATGCCATAAGGGAACCATCGGCAAGTTCAACTATCCCTGCGTGGATGCCGGCAATGGTGCTTCCCGTGTCTTCCCAGCTTTCCCCGCCGTCATTTGAGACGTGGAGCGAGGTTCCGTCTTCACCTCCGGGTCCGGCGTCACAGCAAAGTAGGATGCGTCCGTCCCGCGTGACGATGGGGCCGGCTATTACCTGATGCCTTACCTCGTGCTCCGGCTCTATGTACTTAAGGGCCGACCAGTTTCCGCCGCTTAGACGACGCATTGAAAGTGCCAGGTCCTTCCATTCCCCGGCATCACCAACTCCCTGGAAGTGAAGTATTTCACCGCTGTCAAGGCTAAGGAGGGCACTTCCGGTCATGTTCCTTCCGGGAACTTTGCAGAAGAGGCTGGCCGGGGACCAGGCCTTTCCGTCGAATATGGACTGGAGCACCACCATCTCCCGGCCCGCTTCGGCATCGGTGGAAAACCATATTGCAAGCAGGCGTCCGTCGGGGAGACAGCAAACTGCCGGCTGGTGATTATGGGCATAGAAAGGGCTGCCGTCCACGGGCGCAATTACATAGGGGAGAGGCTGGGCAAAGAACGGCCCGTGCACGGAAAGGGCCTGATCGGTGCACGGGAGCCCTGTTTCAGGCAGCCTGTGCACGGATTCGGCCTGATTGGTGCACGGGGCTGGGATTTCCGATGCTTCCACAACGCGGAAGCCAAGCAGGACGGAACGGTCCTCGGGGATGGAGGCACTGACAGCGTCGCTACGGAGGAATTCCACAGGAGTATTGTGGCTTCCGCCCCTTACTGCCCTATAATCCCCGATGCGGTCCAGGCACCATTCTTCCACGTTTCCATGCATGTCGAAAAGGCCCCAGGCATTTGGGGCGAAACTGGCAACCTGAAGGGAGACAGGCACTTTGTCACGAGTGTTTTCCTGCACCTTCCACTGCTCCGAGGGAAAATTGTCGCCGGTATTGTAGGCCGATGTGCTCCCGGCCCTGCAGGCGTATTCCCATTCGGCCTGGGTGGGCAGGCGGAAATTGCGTCCGATGCGGCGGGAAAGCCATTCGCAGTAGGCCACGGCGTCGTCCCAGGATACCATTACCACGGCCTCGTCGTCGTTGAGCGAAAAGCCCTTATAACCGCGTAAGTGCTTGTGGGACGGAGCAAAAGCCTCAAACTGGGCATTCGTCACTTCGGTCGAACTCATCTTGAAGGATGCGCCCGGAATGTCAATCATAGTGGGAGCCGGCGTGCATGCAGCAGCCAGTGCCAAAGTCCAAAGAATAGGTTTCATCGTTTAAAGTTACGGAAAAAATGTTATATTTGTAAGTGCGGAAATAATAAAACACTATAATTTATGCTCAAAGTAAATGTTAAAGGCTGCGAACCTTTTGTAGAGGCCGCCAAATATGAAGCCTATGTTCAGAAGGCTTTGGACGCGTTCGATGTCCTTCAAAGCGAAAAAGGCGCCGGGAACGACTTCCTGGGCTGGAAACACCTTTCCACGGAGATGCCGGAGAGCATCCTGGACGATATTGAAGGCATCTGTGCCAGATGGAAGAACAAAGGCATCGATCTGGTGATTGCCATCGGCATCGGCGGCAGCTATCTGGGCGCGAAGTGCGTTATAGAAGCCTTAAGCCACAATTTCGCAAAGCAGCTCAAGCGCAAAGATGCCCCGGAGGTGGTTTTCGCCGGCAACAACCTGTCGGAGGAATACCTGGCCGAACTGATGGACCTTGCGTCGGAGCGTAACGTGGCCTGCATAGTCATTTCCAAGAGCGGTACCACCACGGAACCGGCAGTGGCTTTCCGCATTGTGAAACAGTTCATCGAAACCCATTATGGCAAGAAAGAGGCGGCACAGCGCATAGTGGCCATTACCGATGCCAGGAAGGGCGCTCTCAAGACCCTCTCGGACCAGGAAGGTTACAAGACTTTTGTGGTTCCGGATAACGTGGGCGGCCGTTTCAGCGTATTCACCCCGGTGGGCCTGCTGCCCATCGCCGCTGCCGGCTTCGACATCCGTGCGCTGCTGGAAGGCGTTAAAAAGGCCGAAAAAACCCTGGCAGTAAAGAGCCCTGATAATCCCGCCGTAGTATATGCAGCCATGCGCAACTGCCTGTTCAGTGAACTGGGCAAGAAGGTAGAGATTCTGGTGAATTATAATCCCAAACTCACATACGTGGCCGAATGGTGGAAGCAGCTTTACGGCGAATCTGAGGGCAAGGACGGCACCGGCATTTTCCCTGCCAGCGTAAATAACACGGCCGACCTTCACTCCATGGGCCAGTTCATCCAGGAAGGCACCCGCGTAATGTTCGAGACCGTGCTGCACGTGGATAACGCACAGAGAAACGTGGTCATCGATAGCGATCCCCAGAATCTGGACCAGCTCAATTTCCTTTCCGGCAAGCACGTAGAGCATTGCAACCATATGGCCGAACTTGGAACCCGCATCGCCCACATCGATGGCGGCGTACCGCAAATCGAGGTAAGCATCGAAACCCTGGACGCAAAGCGTCTTGGCACCATGCTGTATTTCTTCGAATTCGCCTGCGGCGTAAGCGCCTACACCCTGGGAGTCAATCCTTTCAACCAGCCCGGTGTAGAGGCCTACAAGAAGAATATGTTCGCCCTTCTGGAAAAGCCGGGATACGAAGAGGCCACCAAGGCAATCAAGGCCAGGCTTTAGAACGAAAGGCTAAGTTTTACTGAATAATTCCGCGGAGGCTGGGGATATAACCCGGCCTCCGTGTATTCTGCGCCGTCCCAGGCCCTGTACACCCAGGCCGATGCATAATACAGATTGTTAAGGAGGTTGTCAATGTTGAAGGAAATGCCAATGCGGCAGGACGGCAGTGCGAAACTGTGGCTCAGTTGAAGGGCCATGGTATAATATGCCGGAACGCAGCGGTCGGGGTTCCGGGTATTGTCCCAATATTGTTTTCCTACGTATTTTCCGCTGAGATTGAGCGAGAGGGCTTTCCATTTTCCGGAAAAAGGCGCAAGGTTCACCCTCCACATCCCGACAATCGAAGGGGAGAGCAGCATTGTGGTATTTTCATACTCTTCGGTAACATATCCACCCTCTACCCAGTTTTCCAGATAGGCCGTGAAATGCTTCAGCTTGTTGGTGCTCAAGGTCAGGTTCCCGTCCAGCCTTAGCCATTCAATGGCCTTCCAGGCTGCCTGCATTTCAATTCCGCGCCTCCAGCCCCTTCCCACGTTTTCCTTGATGGCATAGCCTGAAAAGTTGAGTTTTCCGCTTTCCAGGAGCATATCCCAATATTCCATCAGGTAGATGTTCACCCCTGCGCTCAGGCGCTCGGACTCATATCCCCAGCCGGCTTCTATGTCCACCATCCGTTCGGGCTTGATGGGGATGAGTTCCCCCTTGATATTCTCCTTGATGTCGCTCCTTCCGGGTTCGCGATGCCCAAGGGCTGCCGAAGCGTATATCTTGTGCCGGCCGAAGGCTGCGGTGACGCCGGCCCTGGGGTTGAAGAAGTCCCAGTCGGCATGGTAGTCCAGCGGGATATCGCTGGCCTTGTCATCGGCCCCTTTTAAATCGTAGCCTATGTGGCGGTACTGCAAATCGGCAAAGGCGGTGAGCCAGGGGAGGGGCTGGTATTCGGCCCTTGCAAATGCGCCGGCCTCATACTTGATGCCGTCGTTTAGATACCAGCTGAAGGACTTGTTCAGGGAGTCGTAGTCGTAGCCCTCGCCAAGGAGTCTTGCCCAAAGTACTTCGCCCCAGTGCTTGCCGAAATAGCCCGAAAGGTTCACTCCGGCGTCCAATTTCACTCTGGCCGTGCGATAACGCGCATCGCTACGGAAAACCCAATAGTTGTTGCCCATCCTTTTCCGGTAAATCATGTCCGACTTTTTGACCCCGTCCACCGACGGGAATGGAAAGCCGAATTCGGCGAACTTCCGCCCGGTCTTATAGTATTGGTCGAAGCCGTCGCCGCGCGTGTAATTCAGCGTATTGGACCAGCTGAAGCTGCTGCCAAACTGATGGGTGTAGTTAAGCTGGAGATGATGCTGGGCGTAATTGTCGTTTTGCTCGGGATAATACTGTATGTTTCCATGGTCATCGACATATTCCCCGGCCCCGTTGTAGCGGCGGTCGGTCTTGTACTTTTCCGGATCTATTCCGTCCCAGGTGATGCCGCTTACCTGTGCTCCCAGAAGATAGGTAAGGCGCAGCGAATTCCTGCTCCCAAGCCATCCCAGCACTGCATATAGGGATGTGGAGCCTACATGGGCGTTCCTTATGTATCCGTCGGTGTGGCCTATGTTCCAGGCAAGGTCCAGGTAAAAGCCGCCCGGAAGCAGTCCGCTGGAGACTGCGGCCGATGAAATGAGGGAGCCGAAGGAGCCGCCGGCCATCTCTATCCTGGCGCTTGGCTCCGGCAGCACGAAGGCGGTATTCATGTTTATGCTTGCCCCGAAGGCCCCGGCTCCATTGGCCGATGTGCCCAGTCCCCTTTGAAGCTGTACTCCTGAAATGAGGTTCGTCAGGGCGGGGATATTGACCCAGAACACCTCCTGCGATTCGGAGTCGTTCAGGGTGATGCCGTTCAGCGTCACGTTTATCTGGGAGCCCTTGCTTCCGCGGATGGTCATGGCCGAATTCCCAAGGCCGGTGCCGCCCTCGTTGTATGTAACAACGGAGGGAAGGAGCGAAAGCGCCATTGGAAGCGAATGCAAGGGGTTCGCTTGCTCAAGTTCTTTCTTGCCCACAGTGGTAAAGGTGACCGGAGTGAGAGCTCCTGCGCGAGTCGATGAAACCACCACGCTGTCCAGGCGTTCCGGCTGGTTTTCCTGCGCTTTCAGCAGCAGGGGCAGCATGAACAATGCTGCAATGAACAACAATTTTTTCATTTCCTTACGACGGTACTGACCGTATCAAGTTCAAAGGGTATAATCTCAGAGACAGCGCTGTCTCACCCCCAATAAAAACTATTTTTCTATCTTAATTTCGTACAATCTGGGCCATTTCTTTCCGGTCAGGAATATCCTGCCGGAAGCGTCGATGGCTATTCCGTTCAGGACATCGGTTTCCTGGGTGCGCAGGCTGTCCGGCAGAAGCCCCTTGCAGTTTATGGCCCCTTCTACCTTTCCGGATGAAGGATTTATGATAACTATCATGTCCGTAAGATAAACATTGGCCCAAACCTTTCCGTCAATCCATTCCAGTTCGTTCAGGTTCCTGAGAGGCCTGCCGTTCATCGTCACAGGGACCTTCTTCTGCAGTTTCATATCCTTGTCCAGGAAATAAAGGTTGGCCGAGCCGTCGCTTGCAATGAGCTGCTTGCCGTCGGTGGTGAGGCCCCAACCTTCCCTGGGATAACTTACGGTGTTGATGTAGGTGAGGGTGGACGGGTCGTAACGGAAGGCTACCTTGTTTGTCCAGGTAAGGATGTAAAGTATGCCGTCCAGGACTACCGACCCCTCGCCGAAGTATTTCCGGTTCAGCTTTTTCAGGATTATGGGATTGCCGCTTTCCAAATCTACAGTGCGTATCGTACTTTCCCCGTGCTGACCGGTGGTTTCATACAGCACCCCGTCGTGGAAAAACAGGCCCTGGGTATAGGCTTCGGTGCTGTGTGGATACTCCTTCACTATCTTCAGCTTATACTCTTTCACCTGCGCCGATGTACAAGAGCACAGCAGGGCGGCTATTATCAGGATTCCTAATCTTTTCATATTGAATGCAAAGTTACGAAAAAATTTCTCAGTAAAATTATCCACAGCTTTTTAAAAAATTTTAATTACTAATAAAAAGTTTAAAAAGTTTTGTTGAATGAAAAACTTTGTTTATATTTGCATTGGAAAAGTGATACGCTACTTCTAACCAACACTAAAATTAACCTTCTTCTAGGTAAGAATACACTACTAACTAACCAAGTTAATAGCCCGTTGTGAAACGGGCTATTAAACTTTTATTTCAGGAGTTCGGGGCGCCGCTCTCTGGTGCGCTGGATGGATTGCTCGTCCTGCCAGGCGCGTATGAGTTTGGGATTTCCGCTCAAAAGAATGTCCGGCACCCTCCATCCGTTGAATTCCACGGGGCGGGTATAGACAGGGGGCGACACCAGCCCGTCCTGGAATGAATCGCTAAGGGCCGATGTCTCGTCGTTCAGCACTCCGGGAACCAGGCGGATGATGCTGTCGGCAAGAAGGGCGGCGGGGATTTCGCCCCCGCTCACCACGAAGTTCCCGACTGAAATCTCCCTGGTGACAAGGTGTTCCCGTATCCTTTCGTCGATGCCTTTGTAATGGCCGCACAGGATAATGATGTTTTCCTTGAGGGAAAGCTCGTTCGCGATACCCTGGTCCAGGATTTCCCCGTCTGGGGCCATATAGATAATCTCGTCGTAATGGCGCTGGGAGCTCAATTCCTGGATATAGCGGAAAACGGGTTCCACCATCATAACCATTCCGGCATCGCCGCCGTAGGAATAGTCGTCCACGGTGAGCCTGGGGCCCAGGCCGTATTTCCTGAGGTTGTGCACGTGTATCTCTACAAGGCCTTTTTTTACGGCCCGCTCCGGAATGGAGTGGCTCAAGGGGCTTTCCAGCAGCTCTGGTACAACGGTCAATATGTCTATTCTTAGCATCGTTTCAGGGCTTTAACACTGCAAAAATAGCGTTTTATGTTTATTTATGGAAATTTTCTTATATTTGCAAGTTAGACTATCATTTAAAAGTATTACTCATGAGTGAAGAAATTAAGCCTGTGATTACAGAGGAAGTCGCAGATGTAGAAAAAAAGGATCAACTGGGAGACAAGTCCCTTGCCGAACTGTCCCAATTGTTCCAGGAATTGATGGATTCGGAAGACAGCATGAAGCGCTCCAAGGAAGCCGAGGCTATTAAATCGGCTTTCTATAAGAGGCTTTCCAAAGAGAAGGCCGATGCCGGGGAAGACTCTTCCGTCCAGGAACCGGACGAAAATTCGGAGGACGAAGCCACCGTGCCCATGCAAAGCGGTCCGGTGAGCCCCTTCGCGGCAATCGAGTCGGCTTTCAAGTCGGTGTACATCGACTACAAGAAGGCCCGTGCCCAGTACAACAAGGAGCTGGACGCCCAAAGGGATGCGAATCTTGCAACCAAGCAGGGTATCATCGAGGAGCTGAAGCGCCTGGTGGAAGAGCCCGGTGACATGAAAGATGCATTCCCCAAGTTCCGTGACATCCAGAACCGCTGGAGGGAAACCGGCCCGGTTCCCCAGCAAAGTTTCAGGGACATCAACGATACATATCAGCTATACGTCACCAAGTTCTACGACCTGGTGGACATCAACCGCGAGCTCAGGGATTTGGACTTCAAGAAGAATCTGGAGGCCAAAAACGCCTATTGCGAGCAGGCCGAGGCCCTTGCACAGGAAGAAGACGTGGTAGAGGCCTTCAAGGACCTGCAGAAACTGCACGAGCAGTGGAAAGACCTGGGCCCGGTTGCCAAGGAATACAGGGAAGAGATATGGGAGCGTTTCCGCGCTGCCACTTCGGTGATAAACAAGAACTACCAGGCCCATTTCGAGGGCATCAAGGCAAAACAGACCGAGAATCTGAAAGAAAAGGTCGCCCTTTGCGAAAGGGTAGAGGAAATTGCCGGAATGGAGATTGGCTCTTCCACCCAGTGGAATGCCCTTAGCAAAGAGATAGAGGAAATCCAGGCCAAATGGCGCTCCATCGGCTATGCCACAAAGAAGGAGAACCAGAGGGTGTATGAGCGTTTCCGCGCCGCCTGCGACAAGTTCTTCGAGCGCAAGAGGGCTTCCTTCACGGAGTTCAAGGACAGCATGAACGCCAACCTGGAAAAGAAGATGGCCATCATCGAAGAGGCCGAAGCCCTTTCTGCCAGCACTGACTGGAAAGCCACCGGAGACCGTCTCATCGAACTGCAGAAGCAGTGGAAGGAGATTGGTGCCGTGCCCCGCAAGAAGAGCGAACAGATTTGGAAGCGCTTCAGGGCTGCGTGCGACACCTTCTTCACAGCACGCGACAATTCATCGGCCGGAAAGAATAATCTGGGAGCCAACCTTGCCGCTAAGAAGGCCCTTGTGGAAGAGATTCGCGCCTGGGAGCCTTCAGAGGATAAGGATGCTGCCACCGCACGCAAGGAATTCCAGCAGAAGTGGAATGACATAGGCTTCGTTCCCTTCAAGGAAAAGGATGCCATCCAGGCCGCCTACAAAGAGGCTATGGACGCTAAATTCCCTGGCGGAAATGCCGGAGGACGCCGTCGTAGCGGTGGAAGCGGTCCTGCTCCAAAGATCAAGGACAGCCTTCGCGAGCAGTTCAACCAGCTCCAGCAGGAAATCCAGACATACGAAAACAATATCGGCTATTTCACCTCGTCCAAGGGGGCCGAAAAGCTGAAGGCACAGATGCAGGAGCGCATTGACGAAGCCAAGGCCCGCCTGGAGGAACTTAAGGCCAAGATTCGCGCAAAGGAACAGGAGCAGTCTGAAGAGTAAAAAGAGTTATGGACAAAAATACAGTCATCGGCTGGGTACTCATACTCCTTATCATGGTGGGATTCTTCGGGTACCAGAGCCATCAGTTACGCAAACAACAAGCCTATCAGGCACAGCTTGATTCGATTGCAGCCGCCGAGGCCTATGCCCAGTGGCAGCTGGACAGCGCCTGGAGGGCCCAGAATCCGGAAGCAGCAGCCGCAGCCGACTCTGCAGCCAAGGCTGTCCCTTCCCTTGCCGCCCCTTCGGCCCTGGTTTATTCGGATTCCCTCCTGAATCTGGCCGCCTCTTCACAGGGCAGCATCATCACCATTTCCAACGAAAAGCTGGAGGTCAGTTTCACAACCCGCGGCGCCCAGCCCTACAGCGTTCTGGTCAAGGATTACCTTACCTATACAAAGGAGCCTTTGTACATTCTCCAGGCCGATAAGACTCAGCTTGGATATGTCGTTTATGCTCCCACCGCCATCGACACCCGCAAATTCACCTTCCAGTATATTCCGGAGGCATCTTCCGACAGCACCGTGGTGATGCGCCTGCCCCTTGGCAGCGGCGGCTACATCGAGCAAAGCTACACCCTCCGGAAGAATTCCTATTCGGTGGATGAAACCCTTTCACTGGTAGGTCTCGGGGACGTGATTCCAAGGAACGTGGGCAGCATCGACGTGGATTTCGATGCCATAATCCCCAGGATGGAAAAGGGTTACAAGGGCGAAACCCAGTATTCCCGCCTGAACTACTATTTCCCCGACGACAACAAGCCTTCCAGCATTGGAAACGGCAGGAAAGGGGAGAAACGTTTCAATAACAATATCGAGTGGTTCGCCTTCCAGCAGCAGTTCTTCAGCGCCATCATGCGCGCTCCC
>CACYCP010000046.1 GCA_902772985.1 uncultured Bacteroidia bacterium
CCAAGTCCATCCGGGAGAACCATCCGGACGTAGATTTCCTGTCCGACGCGAAGCGCCTGTGGCTGGACGAGGTCCGTGACCAGATTCCCCAGGAAGATTTCCTCCGTGCCGAATACGTGATTGGCGAAGTCCAAAGAGTCCTTGACGTCTGCGACGCCCTTGAAAGAGGTGATTATGAGACGGTTGGCGAGATGATGTACCAGACTCACTTCGGCCTCAGCCGTCTGTACGAGGTTTCCTGCGCGGAGCTGGACTTCCTGAACAAGCTGGCCCGCAAGTGCGATGTCACCGGTTCCCGCGTAATGGGCGGCGGCTTCGGCGGCTGCACCATCAACCTGGTGAAGGAAGAACTTTATGACGACTTCATCAAAACCGCCGTGGAGAAGTTCACCGAGAAGTTCGGCCACGCCCCCAAGGTGTATCCGGTAGTTATCAGCGATGGCGCCCGCAAGCTGTAGCAAATGCCGGAAGGAAAGCCAGATAGAGCTTTTCCAGAGTATTAACGTCGCCCTTGATCCGCAGCTTAAAGCCCGGGTCAAGGACGGCTCCCTTTTTATATGGGAGTGCCCTTATTGCGGCGCCCGTAACCTGGCCCTTTACCAGACTCTTTACCACGATCCGGACAGCAAGCTCATGGTCTGGCTGCTCCCCGGAGACGCCCGGCCGCCGGAAGCGGTCGCATCGGCCCTGGAGCAGCTGGAAGGCTATACGCTCCGGATGGTCAGGGATGTTGGGTCGCTGGTGGAAAAGGTGAATATCCACGATGCCGGCCTGGACGACTGCGTGGTGGAAATGTGCAAATGGGTGACCCGGAGGGAACTTGCCGCCAAAAATCCGTCGGCCATCGATGCCAGCCTGAAATTCCTTCGCACCGAAGGGGCCGACAACAACATTGTCTTCGCCTTCCCTCTGGATGGGCAGATGCAGGTGGTGAACGTTGGCTTTAACGTTTACGAGGATGCGCGGGGCATCCTTTCAAGGAATCCGTCGGTAAAGCCGGAGCCCGGTTTTGCCAGCGTGGACTCGTCCTGGATAGAAGGCTTTTTCCGCTAGACGCTTTTCACGGGTTTTTCAAACTTTTTTCCAATATGAAAATTCTTCCTGCCACGCTTTCCGACGCTCCGTCGATGGCCGAACTATTTCTGGCCCATATTCAGGCCCATCCCGACTATATTTCCCACGGAGAGTTACAGATGGGTGTGGGCGAGTCTTATGTGAAAGACGGCGTAACATACGCCCGCCCGGCCCCAGATGCCCGTGAGAAATGGATGAAATACATCCTCTTTCAACTGGAAAACCAGACATTAAAACATGTCTGGAAAGCTGTATCGTCGGAAGGGATTCTGGTGGGCTTTGCCGTGGCCGAAATCCTGTCAGACGGTGACACTTCCTTCGGTATGGTGAGCGACGTTCTGGTAAAAGAAGATTACCGTGGTCACGGTACCGGCGCCATACTGCTTCAAACGGCCATCGACTGGCTGCGCTCCAACGGCGTGAAGGGTATTTATCTGGAATCCGGTAAAGACAATCACGCCGCCCATCGCTTCTTCCAAAAGCGCGGTTTTGCCCAGGTGAGTGCAATCTTCAAACTGGTGTGATGAGAATGAAAGCGGCCATATCGGTCCTGGTTTTCGCGCTGGCGTTGTCCTGCGGGCCTCGAAGGGCTGCAACACCGGAACCTGCGCCGGAACTTGAGAGACCTTTTCCCCTTGCACAGGTTCCTTCAATGATAGAGGATGTGGGCGAGCGGGCCGCCTGGCTTTCCTCCCATTACTGGGACAATTTTACCCAGACGGACAGTCTGTATTTCAGCGACTCGCTTCGGCTGAACGGCGTGAAAAAAGAGACCGTGGAGGAACAGATGGGCATTTTCGCCACCCTCCTTGGCCGCATAACAAGGGAAGAAGGCTCGCTTGCAATGGAGAGTCTGTTTTCCCGCCTGGAGGCCTTTCAGATGGCGTTTCCACAAAGCGAAATGCTGCCTTATATGAGTTCTCTGGCAGAGCATTATTTCTACGACCCCAACTCCCCTGTCCGAAGCGAAGAGCTGTTTCTTCCCTTCGTAAGCGGACTTGCCTCGTCGGAACTTGTGGACCCGGCGCAAAGGGAGGCGGCAAGCAAGAAGGCCGGGCTTTGCGCCCTTAACCGCCCCGGCACAAAGGCGGCCGATTTCACTTTCATCGACACTAAGGGTGCCCGGTGCACGCTCTACGGCATAAAGGCCGAAAAGACGCTTCTAATCTTCGGAAATCCGGACTGCACGGCCTGCAAGGACCTGCTTGCCGGCATGAAGGAAAACGACTACCTGAGTCGCCTTATCAGCTCCGGGACTCTGAAGGTGGCCGATATCTACATAGATGAAGACATCGCCCAGTGGAAGGAAAAATCGGCCTTATATCCCGCGGAATGGATAAACGGATACGACCCCACGGGAAGGATACGCGCAGACCTTCTTTACAGCGTGCGTGCAATTCCATCGATGTATTTGCTGGATAAGGACAAGACGGTGCTCCTGAAAGACGCCGCTCCCGATCAGGTCCTGAGGGCCCTCTGATGCCTTCCTCGCGGTCGGAAGGGCCCGGCAAAGCAAAAAATGATTAAATTTGCAACATATAGACACTTTATATGCGCAAGACCTTAAGCATATTTGCCGTTTTTTTCATTGCCAGCCTGCAGGCCTTTGCCCAGTTCTACCAGAACGGGGAGGATCCGGGCCGCATACGCTGGTACAGCATAGAAACACCGTACTACAAGATAATTTACCCGCAGGGAGTGGATTCCCTGGCCAGGGTTTATGGCACCCTTCTGGAGCAGTTCCGCGTGGCTGAAGGCCGAAGCATAGGCGTAATCCCGGGTGAGCGCCAGCGCAGGAAAATGCCGGTAATCCTGCATGCCTATAACCCTCGCTCCAACGGCTCTGTCGCCTGGGCACCCACCCGCTTCGACCTATTCACCCTTCCGCAAGCCTACAACTCCGACCCTACGCCCTGGGAGATTCAGCTTGCCGCCCACGAGCCGCGTCACCAGGCCCAGCTCCAGTGGAGCGGAAAGGGCTTTATGACAGCCTTCCGCTACATCATCGGCCAGGGATGGAATCCCGTTGGATGGGCCCTTTACCAGGGGCCGCAAATGGGTGAAGGCGATGCGGTTGTGGCCGAGACGGGCCTCTTCTCAGGTGGTCGTGCACGCACTGCCGATTTCATCGACTATTACCGAGTAGCCCTGGACGAAGGAGATTTCCGAAACTGGGACCGCTGGCTGTACGGCTCGTTCAAGCGTGTGACCCCGAACCATTATGCCCTGGGCTATTTCACCCTTGCCGGCGCCCGCTACCTGTACGACGATCCGCTGATAATGAAAAAGAGCCTGGACCTGGCCCTGAAACGCCCGTACTATTTTGCTCCGTATAACCAGAGAAAGATTATCCGCGAGCATTCCGGAACCAAGCGTTTCGCTCCGGCATTCAAGGATATTCTGCAAACATTTAATGGTATATGGCAGGAAAACGCCGATGAGCGCGCTCCTTATATGCCTGTCGAGCAAATTTCCAAGAAAAGCTCATACCCTTTGGACCACACTTCCGTGCAGTGGATGGACGGACGCATTTACCTCTATCGCGGCGGCTTTGTGAGGGCGGGCGAAATTTCTTCATACAAGGACGGCAAGTTCTCCTATGTAAAATCCATAGCCTCTCACACCTCTTCGCTTTTTGCCAACAGCGAAAAAAGCCGGTTCTACTGGAGCGAAACTACTTCCGACCCCCGCTGGAAACTTGCCGGCGACTCCCGCATCCGCTATATCGACATAAAGAGCGGAAAGACCAAAACCATCGCCAAGGGCCATCGCTATTACAACCCAATGCCATCGGCCGATGGAAAGATAATCTCGGTAGTGGAGTACCCCGTCCGCGGAGGCAGCGCCTCTGTCCTTCTGGATGCCGATAATGGAACGGTGCTTCGCCGCATCGAAGCCCCCGATGGAGTCCAGCTTACCGAAAGCGCCTGGATGGGAGAAGAGCAATACTTCCTGGCCCTGGTCAGGGACGGCTACACCCTCTATAAATTGAACCACGACAATAGCTGGTCCCAGGTTTTGCCTCCCAGCATCCAAAAGGTGGTGAATCTTGGGGGCGGCGACGAAAACCTTGAATGGGTGTCGGACCGCAGCGGCGCGAACGAACTTTACTATTACTATCCAGCCAGCGGAAAACTTGTCCAAAAGACCTCCTCCCGTCACGGCGGAACCGACTATTGCGTGGCCGGCGACACTCTATATTTCGTGTCCCAGACCGTGGACGGAAAGATGCTTTTCCGCACGCCGGTGAGCGAAATGCTCTCCCGCGAAGTGGCATGGAACGACGTCTGGGAATCTCCCGTGGAGGCCAAGCTCACCGAGCAGGAAAGGGCTCTTGGGCCAGCTCCGGACCTGGATCAGGCGGTGCCCATATCGGCCCCGAAGCGTTATTACAAGTGGGCAAATGTTATGCGTTTCCACAGCTGGGCGCCGCTGTATGTGAACTACGACAACATAAAGTCCGGCTCCATGGATTTCACCTACGAAACCGTGTCCCTGGGCGCTTCGGCCTTCTTCCAGAACACCCTTGGAAACACCTATGGAATGTTCGGCTATTCAGCCCACCGCGACCCTGACATAAAGGGAAAATGGAGACACAGCCTTCACGGAAAAGTGGTTTACAGGGGCCAGTACCCCGTTTTCGAGGCCAGTATCGATTTCAATGACCAGGCCAGGCGCCAGTATTTAGTAAGGGAAGTCCGCACCTCAGAAGCAATGAGCATTCGCCAGCTTACGGGCCAGCTTACCGGCACCCCATCCTTATCCGGCGGCCTTAAGGTTTACGTGCCTCTTTCCTTCACCAGGGGCGGCCTGCAATACGGCTTCACGCCTCAGGTCAATTTCAATATTTCGAATAACAAGCTCGCCCTTTCCCCGCAGGTATTCACCCAGTATCCACACATCCCGGGAGAAGACAGCTACCTTGCTCCGGCCGTAAAATCCGGCGCTGAAGCCTGCTACCTGAGCGTCCTTACCACTTCGCTCCGAGGCTATCTTATGAAAAACCGGGCCGAGAACGAGGTCTATCCCCGCTTTGGCATCGGCTTGGAAACCGGCCTTAGCATCCGCCCCGGCGCAGTCAAGTTCTTCACCCCCAACACCTATCTATATGCCTACGGCTACCTTCCCGGCATAGTACGCCCGCAGGGTCTCAGGCTCAGCGCTATGCTCCAGGAACAGCTTCCCGGCGGTGACGGACCCCGTTTCAGGGAAATGGCCGTGAACACCCTTCCAAGGGGTTTCGATTCCCAGGTTGCCTCCCTGGTAGCCCAGAACTTCGGCTTCCAGTGGAAAATAACGGCCGACTACTCCATCCCCATCTGGCTTGGAGACATCAACATTCCTATGCTGGCCTATATCTCCCACTTTACACTTACCCCGCACGCCGATTTTACCGGTCTCCATGGTGATAACCTTTGGAGCGCCGGCGCCGACCTCACTGCCAACCTTCGCCGTATGATAATCTTCCCTGTGAGTTCGTCAATTGGCGTTTCCTTCAACTGGATGGGCGGCAGCTGGTATAAAAATACCGGCCAGAGCAAGCCCTGGTCGGTAGAGTTCATCTTCGGCGTGGACTTCTAATCGAAGGCCCAGATAATAGCCTCTTCATACACTTCCCCGGGACGTAAGACGCTTGAAGGGAAGTCTTCACGGTTGGGCGAATCGGGGCATCTCTGGCACTCGATGGCAACAGCATCATAATCCTGGAAAGCGTGGCCCTTTTTGCCCTCCGGGCAGCCTTTAAGCCAGTTTCCGGTGTATATCTGCACGGCCGGCTGAGTGGTGAAAACCTCCAGGTGCCGTCCCGAAACGGGGCCCCAGAGCTGGGCCGCAGAAGTAAGCTGTCCGGGCGTCGCGCCGTCAATCAGGTAGCAGTTGTCATAACCCTTGCCATATTTCAGCGCAGGGAAATCGGCCTTGATGTCCTGGCCGATGGGCTTGGCCTCCACGAAGTCCATCGGGGTGCCGGCAACGTCGGCCGGAGCGCCCTGCGGAATCAGCGTTTCATCTGTGGGAAGCCACAGGGACGCGTTCAGTTCCAGGCGGTGGTCCAGCACGCTGCCGCCTTCGCCGTCCAGGTTGAAATAGACGTGGTTCGTAAGGTTCACCACCGTGGGCTTGTCGCACTGTGCCGTGAGCACCAGTTTCAGGGAATTGTCTTCGCCCCAGCTGTAGTGGGCAATGGCTTTAAGGTTTCCGGGATAACCGGCCTCGCCATCCTCCGAGAAATACAGGAATTCCACGGCATCACCTTCTATCCGGCTGTCCCAAACCTGATTCTGGAAACCGTTGGGGCCGCCGTGCAGGTGGTTGGGGCCGTTATTTACAGGCAGGGTGTATTCCACCCCGTCCAGGGTGAACTTGCCCTTTGCGATGCGGTTGGCAAATCGTCCGGGCACTTTTCCGGAGCAGGGGCCATCGGCAAAATAATCCAGGGCATTCTTGTAGCCCAAAACCACGTCGTCCATAGCGCCCTTCTTGTCGGGAACGACGATGGAGACTATCCCCGCGCCCACGCTGCAAAGCTGCACATAGGCCCCGGAGGCGTTTTTCATAGTGTAAAGGAAGATTTCTTTTCCGTCGGGCGAGCTGCCCCAGAGTTCTTTCGTTATAGCCATATCAGAAGATGAGATTTGAAATGAACAGAATTAAAATGCCCACTGGCGCAAAGTAACGCATAATGAAATAGACCGTTTTGAAGATGCGGGTATTGCATCGGCCTCGGTTCGTGAATTCGTCGCGAACATCGGGTTTCGGCATTTTCCAACCCACGAAAAGCGTGAACAGGAAGCCTCCAAGCGGCAGCAGCCAGTTGGAACAAAGCTTGTCCAGACAGTCGAAAATGCTGTTTCCGGCAAGTCTGACCCCGGCAAGGGGGCCGAAGGACAGGCTGCAAAGCACGCCCACCGTCCAGGTGAAAACGGTAAGGAGCAGAACGGCCTTTTTGCGCGACAGACCCTTTTCCTCCGAAAGGTAGGCAACGCCCACCTCCATCATGGAAATGGCCGATGTCAGGGCCGCCACAAGGATGGAAAGGAAGAAAATGATGGAAATAATCGCGCTTATCCAGGGGGCCGATGTATGCCCCATCTGGTTGAAGATGAAAGGCAGGGCGTCAAATACCAGCCCCGGTCCGGCGCCCGGCTCCATTCCTGCAGCAAAGACCGCCGGCATGATGGCGAAACCGGCCAGGATGGCGAATAAAAGGTCGGCCACCGCCGTCCCCATGCCGGAAGCGAAGATTTTTTCATCCTCCTTCATATAAGAGGCATAGGTAAGCACCGTCCCAACGCCCAGCGAAAGCGAGAAAAACGCCTGTCCCATAGCCGCAGTGGCCGTCTGGGCCGTGAGTTTCGAGAAGTCCGGCTTCACAAGATAGCTTATCCCTTTTTCGGCCCCGGGCAGCAGGACGGAATAGACCACAATGATGATAATCATCAGGAAAAGTAGAGGCATGCATATCTTTGAGAACTTCTCAATGCCGTTTTTAACGCCGCCCAGCACCACTCCGGCCGTTATCAGGATGAAGATGGTGTGAACTATGATAGGCTCCCATACCGAGGATATGAATCGGCCGAAAAAGCCCTCTATGTGCTCTTCGGGGACGGTGAAATCGAAGGCCAGTGCCTTGAAAAGGTACTCAACCGACCATCCGCCCACCACCGAGTAGTAGCTCAGGATGATGATGGGCGATACTATGGTAAGAAGGCCCAGCCATTGCCAGGCGGTCCCGGGCGCCAGTTTTTTAATGGAACCATAGGTGTTGGACCGCCCCCTTCGGCCTATTATGGACTCGGCGATGAAGATGGGAAGTGCCAGGAGAAAGCAGGACAGCAGGTACAGGATGATGAACGCCGCACCTCCGTGCTCTCCAACCACATAGGGGAATCTCCAAATATTTCCAAGGCCGATGGCACTGCCCGCCATAGCCATTATTACCGCAAAGCGGCTGCCGAATTTCTCTCGCTCCTTCAATGCCATTTCGGTCTATTCGGGGAATACGTTCCAGCCTGAAAGAACGTCTCCATACAGGTAGAAGGCCACTTTGAAGCTCTTTCCGGAGGCTTTGTCGGTGACGCGGTAATCCCTCACGATATCGTGTTCTCCGATGAATTCGTAGGGGGTGAGATCCAGGGGCTTAAGCTCCGGCATCGGCTGGGGAGCTTCCCCGCGAGGACGCCTCCTCAGAGGGTCGATGCCTGCGATAAGAAGCTTCATTCGCCTTTCCACCTGGGCTATGACGCCAGGATGATTGAAGGGGTCGGTATCGGCCTTTTCGGGAATATCGACGGCGGGAAGGCGGCCTCCGTTCGCGGCGGCGACAGCCCTCACGCTGTCCGTGTAATGGCGGAATTCGGCCTTCTGCTCCGGTGTGCGGATACCGCCCACGGTAAAGATGGAGATGGCCTGGGCACCGCCGCGGAAGGCCTCATCCATGCACTTTGTGACGTCCCTGCTGTATGAAAGGCCGCAGCCAAGAACCGTTTTGGCGTTTTTATCGCGCACGTTTTCAACCGTGCAGTCGTAGGCAAAACTGGGATCCATTGTATAGAAACCCGCATAGACCATGGGGAAAACCAGGTCCAGGTCCCACTTGCCCCAGTCCTGGCGCACCATCCTGGATGACATTTTCGGCGTGGGGAAGGGAGAGGCCGACATGGTCTTTCCATATGAATGGACGGTCTTGGCGAAGAGGTTGGCCACTTCCGAAATCTGGTCGCAGCGGAACTGGCGCCACTTCACATCCTGTGTAGGGTCTTCCTGTTCGCGCGGGTCGTAGCCGTACTCCTTCTGGAATTTCTCTATCATTGCCGGATGATAGCCGAAATCCCATTCGGGGTATTCCTTGTCCTGGATAACTCCGTAGCGGGGCCAAAGGGTGGTGGGCAGCACCACGTCCACGAAACGGTGATAGTCAATCGCTATGCCTTCCAGGCCATCCACCTCGCAATAGGCCTTGATTTTCTCGTTCAGGTATTCCCTCACCTCCGGCAATGCGGGGCAAAGGAACTTGTAATAATCCACATAGGCCGTGGTATCGGCAAGACTGCGTCCCAGGCGGTTCACGCTGAACCATTCGGGATGTTCCTTCAGGATTATTGCGCGGTCGTGCTCCAGGTTCATTGTCCAAAGCCACGCGTGGACGGTGATTCCGTGCTTGTTGGCTATGGGAATGGCCGTGCGGTAGTCGTCGGGAGTGGGGGCATTAAGCATTACACCGTCAATGCCGACTTCTTCCATAAGAGTACACACGGCCTCGAAGTCCATATTGGGACGATAGTCAAGCCATGTCCAGAAAAGGGGATAGGTGGCAGTTTCCTTGCCTTTATTGCCGCAGGAGACAAGACTCAGGGCAAAAACCAGGGCGATAAAGATTTTTTTCATAATACAATGCATTTCAATAGGTAAAGGTAGAAATAAAATTTTTTATAGATCGGAAATAAATCATTATTTTTGTACTATGCGACAGTATTTGGACTTGTTAAGGCACATTCGCAGCTGCGGAGCCATGAAAGAGGACCGCACCGGCACCGGCACCCAGAGCGTATTCGGCTATCAGATGAGATTCAGCCTGGCAGATGGGTTCCCCCTCCTTACCACAAAGAAAGTACACTTGAAATCAATCATTTACGAGCTTTTGTGGTTCATCTCCGGCAATACCAACGTGCACTATCTCCAGGAGCACGGCGTGAGCATCTGGGATGAATGGGCCGATGAAAACGGAGACCTTGGCCCGGTGTATGGGCACCAGTGGCGCTCCTGGCCGGCCCCGGACGGGCGCAGCATCGACCAGCTTTCCCAGGTGATAGAGCTCATTCGCAACAATCCGGACTCCCGGCGTATCCTTGTCAGCGCCTGGAACCCCGGGGAGGTGGACAAGATGGCCCTTCCGCCCTGCCATTGCCTTTTCCAGTTTTATGTTGCCGACGGCCGCCTTTCCTGCCAGCTTTACCAGCGCAGCGCCGACGTTTTCCTTGGCGTACCCTTCAACATTGCCTCCTACGCACTCCTGACAATGATGATAGCGCAGGTTTGCGGCCTTCAGCCCGGGGATTTCATCCACACCACCGGGGACACACATATTTACAAGAATCACTTCGACCAGGTGGCGCTCCAGCTTTCCCGCGAGCCCCGGCCGCTGCCCGTAATGCACATCAATCCGGAGGTCAAGTCCATTTTCGACTTCAAGTACGAGGACTTCACCCTGGAAGGCTACGACCCCTGGCCGGCAATTAAAGCTCCCGTCGCCGTATGAAAAAATGTATGATTGTAGCAGTGGCCGATAACAGGGGAATCGGCGTAAAAAACGCCCTCCCGTGGCATATTTCCGAGGATTTGCAGTATTTCAAGCGCACCACGCGGGGCTATCCCGTGATAATGGGCCGGGCTACCTATTTTTCCATCGGCAGGCCCCTTCCCGGGCGTAAGAACATCGTCCTTAACCTTGGCGGGGACCCCATTCCCGGAGTTACCTGCGTCTATTCCTTCGAAGAGGCCTATCGCGAAGCCGAAGCCACCGGCGCCGAAAAGTGCTTCATTATGGGCGGAGCCTCGGTGTACAAGGCGGCAATGCCGGAGATGGACCTTCTCTACATCACCCACGTCCACACCGAAGTGAAGGATGCCGATGCCTTCTTCCCCGTGATTGACCACAAGGACTGGAAGGTCGTCCGCCGCTCACCAACCCACATCGACCCCGAAACCGGCTTCCCCTTCGAATTCGTTATCTATATGCACCGCCGCCGCTAGCGCATCCACCAGTGCCACTTAAACGTCTGGTTCACAATCATTTATACAAATCTCTCGTTCGAATTTCGAACGAGAGATTTTAGTAATTCGCTGGTACTCAGTGGCTTAGGTGGCACGCTCGCCTTAGGCGGTACGGCGTCGGGCGGAAAGGGCCGGGACGGCGAGGGCGGTAACTGTGAGAAGCAGCAGGAGAAGGGACACCCAGCGGGAGATGCTTGCGCCAACGCGGTAGCTGTCGGGGCTGAAACGCATTACAACCTCGTGCTCACCGGCGGGAAGGCAGGCGGCGCGAAGGGTCCAGTCGGCACGAATCAATTCCAAGGGAGCACCGTCCACACTGGCCTTCCATCCGTTCGGATAGTAGATTTCGCTGAACACGGCCAGGCGGTCTCCGGCGGCGCTGTAGCGGTAGTGAAGTTCGTTGGGAGCATAGGAAATCATCTCGATATAGTCTCCTTCGGCCGATGGCTTGAACTCCGTTTTGGCAGAAGACGACACTACGGCCTGACGCCTTAAGTCCACGCTGCCGATGAAGGCAATCTCCTCGTCCGGCGTTGCTGCGGGAACAGCCTCGTCCACGAACCACGCAGTGCCGAAAGCGCTTTCATTCTCCACCGGAGGATAATTTCCGTCCAAAATCAAATACTTGGTATTCAGGGCGTTAATAACCGGCGTGGAGGCCTCCATGTATTCGCTCACTTCACCCAGGTCCGCTCCAGAAGAAAGGACCTTGTACAGGCCGTTTATTTCCCCGGCCAGGTAGTGTTCTATAAGGTCCTGATAACGCTGCAGTTTCGCCGGGGAATATCCGCCCACGGTCTTATGGTGGTACGAGGGAACCGAAGAGTTGAAAACATTGACAGTAAGGTCCAGGACGCGGTAGGAAGGACTCTCATCGGCCTTGATTTGGGTATCTACCGGCCTTTCGGCGAAGGGTTTGTTAAAGTCCTTCGGGGTGGTGAAATGGTCTGCGTTCAAGTAGCGTTTACCTATGACGAACATATTGACGCACACGATTGCGCAAATTCCCGCCGTCGCAATCCACGTCTTTCCTTTGCCGGAAACGGCCCATCCAAGCAGGGCTGTCGTCGCCAGGATAAGGAGGAGGGAGCTAAAGGCATCGGCCCGGAAAAGCGCGATGCGGTCTTTCACAAGTGCGTCCACCAGGATGTCCTGCATCCCCTCGTCGGAGGCTCCGCTGAAACTGCCGAAAAGCCCCGGGGCAATCCAGGCGACAAGGCAGAAGCCGCCGGTAAGACCAAGGGACCACCAAAGCGCTCGGAAAAATTCTTTGCGCTTGTAATTTCCTTTCAGGATTCCGTCCAGGGTGATGAAGCCAAGCAGCGGCAGCGAAATATGCAGCACCACAAGGGCCATGGACACCGTACGGAACTTGTTATAAAGGGGTAAATAATTGAAGCACAGCTTTGTAAACCACATAAAGTGGCTTCCCACCGCCATCAGAACAGCAATGACCGTTGCCGCCAGGAGCCACCATTTCCGGCGCCCTTTATAAAGGAAAAGCCCCAGAACGAAGAGGAAAACGCTTATCGCACCCATATACATAGGGCCGGCGGTGAAAGGTTGCGGCCCCCAGTAAAGCGGCAGTGCCTTCGCCGTTTCCTTCAGGTTCTTCTGGCCGGCTTGGCGCAGCAGTTTTATCGTCTCCGACTTTTCCGGATTAATGCTTCCGGCCGATGCCCCTCCGTTGAAATCCGGTATCATCATATTCGGAAGTTCCTCCCAGCCGTAACTCCAGGCCGTAGCGTAATCCAGATCCAGCCCCCCGCCTTTCACTGCGCCGTCACTGGTGAGTTCCGAGCCTCCGCGCATGGTATTGGGCGTATATTTCGCCAGCGGCAGAAGTTTGTTGACATTGGTGGCGATTCCGGCGACTCCAAGCACCAGCAGCAGCCCCGATGCCAGCAGGAACGGTTTCCAGTCCTTGTTTTTAATCACATGCGCCAGTTCCACCAAGACGTAAATGAGAATCATTATGGCCAGGTAGTAGGTGATTTGCTGGTGGTTGGCCTTCATTTGCATACTTAAGGCAAGGCCAAAAAGAGCGGCGCCCAGGACTGTCTTCCAAAGCCCCTTCTGCTTGTAGGTCCATGCCAGCGCGGCCAGGACCCAGGGCATGAAGGCAATAGCCTGCATCTTGGTATTGTGCCCCACCTGTATAATCTGGAAATTGTAGCTGCAGAAGGCCACGGCAATTGCTCCTCCTATTGCCACGGGCCAGCTTACGCCGAAAGCCAGGAACATAAGGAAAGCCCCCAGCAGTGCGATGAAAAGATAACTGGCCGGGCGTTTTCCGCTTAACATCAAATCGTAAATCCACTGGGTATAATCCCCTTTATTCTGCGTGGAAATGGCTGTCGTGGGCATTCCGCCGAACATGGAATCGGTCCAATAAGTGGGGTTGTCCGGATTCTCCTTGTTCCACTGCGCCATCTCGTGTGACATACCTATGTATCCGGATATGTCGCTCTGGTTCACAATCTTACCGTCCAGCACCTGCGGCACGAAGCCGTAGCTCAGGCCCAGGAAAAGAAGCACGATTCCGGCAGCAATGCCAATCTTTTTCCAGTCTATTTTCATATCACTTCATTTTTTCAACTTTGGAAAGCAGGGCCGCCAGTTCCGCCGTCAGGCCTTTCCTGGAGTAGCGCTCGATATTGCCGATGCCAGGCGGTACACCGCCTTTAAGGTGCTGCTCCCAGGCCTTTTCAAGGAAGGACCGCAAATCAGTGGCATTATCCCAGTCGATGGTTTCTCCGGCGCCGCTTTCGGCAATGACACGCGCCATGGCTCCGTCGCTCTGGCCTATACCAAGGATGGGCCGGCGTGCCGCCAGGTATTCGAAGAGTTTTCCCGGGAGGATAGGTTTGTACTGAGGGTCGTTCCTCAAGGGGAGAAGCAGCACGGACGCCGCCCTCTGCTCCCTTACGGCATCGGCGTGGTCGCAGTAGCCCAGGTTTACAATATTGGCCGACAGGCCGGCGGCCGATATTGCCTCCAGCACCTCCCGGTCCACTTTTCCCACCAGGCGAAGGCGAAGGTCCTCCCGGAATGCCTGGTCTGCGTCGGCCATCTCACCCAACACTTTCCACAGCGTTTCGGGGTTTCCATCTGCGGCAAGAAGGCCGGTGTGTGTAATATTGAACAGGCCGTCTCCCAAAGGAGCGGGGCCCGTGAAATCTTCTTCGTCGAAGCCGTTGGTGATACAGGCCACAGGGGTGGATGTCCTGGCCTGGAAATCCTCCTGAACCAACGGTGTGCAGGCAAGGACGGTGGAGCATTCGTCCAGCACCGCCTGCTCCTGCTTGCGGTGCTTTCGCCAAGTAAAGGCACTCATCGGCAAGTACTTAAGGTAGTACATCTCTGTCCAGGGGTCCCGGAAATCGGCAATCCAAGGCGTTCCAAGGGCGCGGTGAAGCTTTTGGCCTATAAGGTGCACCGAATGCGGCGGGCCTGTAGTCACAATGGCGTCCACGGGGTGTTCCTTCAGGTATTTTTTCAGGAATTTCACCGAAGGACGCACCCAGCCCACTCGCGGATCCGGTATAAAAAGGTTTGCCCGGATCCACAGGGACAGCTTCTGCTTCCAGCTCTTTTTACCGCTGGAAATTTCCGTTACCTGTGTGCTCTTGGCCCCGGTAAGCTTGCGATAGGCGGCATACGGCTCCCATATGCGTCCGCGAAGCAGTTCCACGGAAGCGGGAACCTCGGCCTCGAACGAGGGATCCAGGGAGGGGTAGTCTGCATTCTCCGGAGCAAACACCACCGGCTGCCAGCCTTCGGCAGGAAGGTATTTGCAGAACTTCACCCAGCGCTGCACGCCGGAACCTCCGGACGGTGGCCAATAGTACGCTATTACAAGCACTCGTTTCATATTAAGCAAAGATAGGTATTTTCGGCAATTATTCGTATTTTTGTAATTCACAAACTACATTATGGCAAAAATTGCGGAAGATACTCCCATGCTGAAGCATTATTTCGAGGTGAAGGCACAACACCCCGAAGCCCTGCTGCTGTATCGCGTGGGGGACTTCTACGAATGCTATTCAGACGATGCCATTACCGCGGTGCGGGTGCTGGGCCTGGTCCAGACAAAAAAATCCAACGGCGAGAAAGGCCCTGTCGCAATGGCTGGATTTCCGCATCACGCCCTTGAAAATTACCTCACCAAGCTGGTCCGGGCCGGTTTCAAGGTCGCCGTCTGCGACCAGTTGGAGGACCCGAAATTTGCCAAGAAGCTGGTCAAGCGCGGTGTAACGGAGATAGTCACTCCGGGCATCTCCTTCGGGGAGAACATGCTGGAAGTCAAGGAGAACAACTACCTTTGCGGCCTCACGGTGGAAAAGGACCAGTGCGGCGCAGCTTTCCTGGACGTTTCCACCGGCCAGTTCCAGATCAGCCAGGGTTCGCTGGAGTATATCGGCACTCTTCTTGGCTCGATGAAGCCGAAGGAGTTGGTGGTCCAGCGCGGTTACGAAAAAGGCCTCAAGGAGCTCTTCGGGGACTATTATACCACATCCATCGACGAATGGGCTTTCGTCTATGACGCCGCCGTAGAGCGCCTCAAGCGCCAGCTGGGCGTAGATAGCCTGAAAGGTTTCGCAGTAGAGCCTTATCCCCTTGGCATTTGCAGCGCCGGGGCTCTCCTTGTCTATCTGGAACAGACGCAGCACACCGGCCTTAAGAATATATGTACCATCGGCCGCATTGACGAGGCACGCTTCGTCTGGATGGACCGTTTTACCCTGCGCAACCTGGAGGTTTTCCAAAGCGCGGCAGGCCAGGACGGCGTTTCGCTGGTACAAACCCTGGACAAGTGCTCCAGCCCTATGGGCGCCCGTATGCTTCGCGCCTGGCTGGGCATGCCCATAATGGACCTGAAAGAGCTGAACGCCCGTTACGACATAGTGCGGCATTTCACCGAGAATCCGGAAATCCTTGAAGAAACCCAGGCCGACTTAGGCAAGCTGGGGGACCTGGAGCGCATCCTGGGCCGGGTGGCCACCGGAAAGGCGAATCCCCGCGAGGTGATGCAGCTGGGCCGAGGCCTGGCTCTCACCGGCCCCATCAAGGAGCGCCTCACGGGCAACGAGGCCCTGGGAAAACTTCTCAAAGGCCTTCGCAACTGCGAAAAACTGCTCAAGGAAATCAGCCGCGTGATGGATCCGGAGCCGGCCATACAGATTGGCAAGGGGCCGGTTATAGGCAGCGGCGTGGACGCCCAGCTGGACGAGCTTCGGGCCCTTTCCTCGGGCGGCAAGGACTACCTCCTGCAAATGCAGCAGCGGGAGGCCGAACGCACAGGCATATCCTCGCTCAAAATAGCCTACAACAACGTTTTCGGCTATTATATCGAGGTCCGGAATACATATAAGGACCAGGTCCCTCCGGAGTGGATACGGAAGCAGACCCTGGTTAACGCCGAACGCTATATCACCGAGGAGCTGAAGCAGTACGAGGAGAAGATACTCACGGCCGAAGACCGCATCTACGCCATTGAAACGCGGATTTACGGAGAGCTTATCGGCCGAATCCAGCAGGCCATTCCGGACATCCAGTGCAACAGCCGCATCCTTGCGAAGCTGGACGTCCTGGCCGGTTTTGCCTGTCAGGCGCTGGAGAGGGGATACTGCCGTCCGGAGATGACGGACGACAAGCTTATCGACATAAAGGCCGGACGCCATCCCGTCATCGAAACCTTGATGCCTCCCGGAGAGGAATATGTCCCGAATGACGTTTACCTGGATTCGTCCAGTCAGCAGATAATCATCCTCACCGGCCCTAATATGGCTGGTAAGAGCGCCCTGCTGCGCCAGACTGCACTCATCGTACTGATGGCCCAGACGGGCTCCTTCGTTCCGGCGGCAGAGGCCCGCATCGGCTGGGTGGACAAGATTTTCACCCGCGTCGGCGCCACCGACAACATCTCCCGCGGCGAATCCACCTTCATGGTGGAAATGCTGGAAACGGCCATGATACTGAATAACCTTAGCGCCCGTTCCCTAGTGCTGCTGGATGAAATCGGCAGGGGAACTTCCACCTATGACGGTATGTCCATCGCCCGCGGAATCGTGGAATACATCCACGAATACGGAAAGGGCGCGAAAACTCTCTTCGCCACGCATTATCACGAACTGAACGACCTGGAAGGCATTTTCCCGCGCGTGAAGAACTTCCATGTGACGGTGAAGGAGGTGGGCCGCGAGGTCATATTCCTGCGCAAGATCAAGGAAGGCGGCACGGCGCACAGCTTCGGCATACACGTGGCCCGAATGGCCGGAATGCCGCAGCAGGTGCTGGAAAGCGCCGAACGCACCCTGAAGGCCCTTGAAAACAGCGAAACGCTCCAGGCCATCGGCGCCCTCGCCCCCGTGAAGCCGCATACCACAAAGGCCGGGCGCGTTGAAAAAGACGGCTCAATCCAGCTTTCCATGTTCCAGCTCGACGACCCCCTCCTGGAATCCCTGCGGGACCGTCTCCGTTCGGCCGATCTGAACAACCTCACCCCCCTCCAGGCCTTCGACCTCCTCCGTAATATGAAAGAAGAGCTGGGGCTGTGATGCCCCGTGCCGCCCTGCCAGCCTCCGTCGTTGTGCCGCTTAAGGGCCTGTCCCTCAATTACTTACGCAAATCTCTCGTTCAAAATCCGAACGAGAGAATGTGGTAAACGCTTGTGCGTCAGGGAGTTAAGCGGCACTAGAAACGGACGCCGAAAAGGAGCATTACCGTGTGAAGCCTGTTATCGTCGTGAACCGTGCTTCCGGGAAGCTGGAAGGCCGCTTCCGTTATGCCGAAGTTGCATTCCAGCCCCACCTGCCATCTTTGGCCGAATTGATATATGATGCTTGGCATAAGGCCGAACATGACAGGCCGGAATTTCTTCCCGTCCTTATAGCCCACTTCCCCGGGCGGCAGCACCGGATTGGCATTACCCTGCCACAAGGTAAATGAAACATCCGGGGCCAGCCCAAGAAGAAGTCCGGATTTTCCCGCTCCAAGGCGGTACCTGAGCGCGCAAAACAAATCGGCCTGGCCAAGAGAATAAGTCATGCCGCCGGCTTTGCCGATGTTTCTTAAATCCGACCTTTTATAGCCGATGCCAACCCCCGGCTGCAAAGACCATTTTACACCAAGGGGAAAGGCCAGGCCATAAGACAGCCTCACCCCCAAACCAAGCCCGCTGGCCAACTGACCGGTCTGAAAAAACGGCCCTGCGCTTATTTGTATTGAGTTTTCAATGCCTGCCCCCTGTGCCCGGCACGTGGCGTGAATGGCAAAAATAGCAAAAATAAAAATAAAAAATTTCTTCATAACCGAATATCAGACAACTATATGTAGAACAAAAATACAAAAAAACGAAACAGAAAGGACTTTTGCGCATAATTTAATTGAGCGAAAAGCCATAAATCATATTCCGATAATAATCGTAATTTGCTGTTGAGCCAGACTCGTGTTGGGTATACCAACTTCCGGTCAGGGAATACCATCCGTCATTTGCACCAAACGTCCATTGATCCCACCAGCCCCAATTTATTTGTATGTATGAAATGTGTGGCGCAGAATAAGAAACGGTTGCATAACTATTGTGCTCAATAATGGGAGAAGATGGGTTGGAAGGGAGAGTGGGAATCCAATCGTAATAAGTGGTTGTTTTAGTACGAGTCCTTTTATAACCGTCAATGACAAAGCAATGCCCTCCATCTCCCCAAAATGAAGAGTAAGCAGAAACTATTATTGGTTTGCCGGAAAGGAGACTTGATTTAACAGTATTCTCATTATATGATCCATAATTACAGCTAATACCCATCTGTTCAAAAACATTTGATTTAAGTGTTTCGGTATTGGCCCCTGAGCCATTATTGCCATAGTTCATTTGAACTAGGCTGCCGACGTATGCAATAAGGACCGATTCGGAACATTCGCGCCAAGTATTATTATCGTAATCTGAGATCATCGTTGACCATACGTCATGTGATAAATCATCGAATGTTTGAGAATAATTATTTACATTACCATTACAAATTGCCGAGCTGAACATCGGATATGTTCCACCTTTATACATTCGAAGGTAATACAGAACTTGAGACCCTGCTATTGCAACACATCCTGCAGGTGCAGATTGAGTTGTGCTATTTGTTTTTAGCGGACAGTATTTATTATAAGGGGCATTTTGGTCCCATTTTGGAACCATATGAGTACGTATATCATAATCCTCTTCCTCGGTTCTACCCCAAACATGCCAAAAACCTCCTTCATCTCCCCCCTCTCCGCCTTCTCCTAGGCCAGGAATAATTGGACCGCGCGACGGTTCCCAAAATTGTTTATTCAATTCAATTTCTTCGGCCGAGAAATTTAAATTTGCATCAGTAGAAGTCCTAATAAGGGACATGTCTACGGCCATTGAATTTAACCAAACCTTTAGGCCGGGATTATCAGAATCAAGAGAAAAATAACCATGCTCAGAATAAGCCAATCTGGCAGGAGTCCGTTTATCCGAGGAAAGGATTTCCCATCCTCCACCTTTCCCGTAATTAATAATGAACATCAAAGTGTCTTTCTTTTTATCGACAAATACATCAATTTTTGTATCATTAGTTCCCTTTGTCGCTTTTAGATAATGATGTACATCGGATAGTGAAACTACTGAAGACTCTTCTGTAGTTGAAGGAAAGTAATTATCTTTTAACGGTAAAGATTCACGAGAACAAGAAATAGAAAAAATGAAAAGACAAAGAGCAGTGAAAGAATAAAAGAGTTTCATAACACATAAAATTTCGCAATCTAATTATTATCAATTTCAAAGACGCCGTAATACGAGGCGCCGCTTGATGTCAAAAAGGTAATTTGGTAAAAACCCGACTCCAGATTAACCGGAAGCATGGCAGTGTTAATACGTGAATCAATGCAATAAACCGCTGTATTTCCGCTAAAAAGATTGGTTAGCGTGACCTCTACTTCTCCAAGATTTTGAAGAAAAGTCACCATAATGACAGAAGAAAAGCCATCATAAAGCGCCTGGATAGGTACAGGTGGCAGAGAGCGATGTACTTTTCCGGTTTCGACAGTGGTATCTAACACAGGAATGGGGATGATTTGTTGATTATCGTCTTTGGCCGACCAGGAAACGACATTTGTAGTGCATAGAAGAATGAGTAAAAGTGCGATTTGTTTCATAAGACTTAGGGATTTGTTTCGATTTGCAAAGATACGCCCGGAAGGTCAAATAACGGCAAAGTCCAGTCTAAACATGCCT
This sequence comes from uncultured Bacteroidia bacterium, assembly GCA_902772985.1. Taxonomy (GTDB): domain Bacteria; phylum Bacteroidota; class Bacteroidia; order Bacteroidales; family UBA932; genus Cryptobacteroides. Next base: position 20,099 of record CACYCP010000046.1, read on the forward strand.
GGAGATAACGGGTTATAAATCAGCAATTTACAGAATGATAAAAATTAAAATCTTAACACGCCACATAACATGTTAAGATTTTAGAAAAAAGCCGGAAAAGAACCGTAAAGCAGTCGCCTGAATTAAGTGATGAAATGAAGGTAGAGTTCTTTGTGCGGAGTGGTCAGATTAGAAATTTCACTTTTGAGCCGATTCTTTTTTGTATAAACAGTTCCAACAGAATAACCGGTCAAACTTGAAACTGTTGTTGCATCAAACCCCACAATGATATATGTCAGAAAACGAAAATCCCGTTCGTTGTGGTCGGGAAGGTCCTCTCGAAGTTTATCAATGATATTATCCAAAGAATTGTTGACCAAAGACATAAATTTGTCTTCCGAAGCCTTATCGTTAATAATAATATCCAACTGTCGCATTGCCTCATCATACAATAACTCTTTCCTCTCCTTTTTTATAGGGGATAAATAAGCGGAACACAGATCGTTAAGTGTTTTGAAGCTGGCCCTATACATGGAGGCAAATTGTTTTCTCAGAGAGAGAAGTTCGGCATCTTTTGTTTCGAGTTGCGAATTAATGGATTTCGTCTCGGCGTTTTGAAGGTCCAGCAGGTGTTGTGTTTCGAAGTGTAAAGAAGAAAGAGATTCCAGGCGTTGTTTATAGTGCGACCTTCTTAGGAAAAGCAACAAAACCAAAGCACCTAATAAAACAAGAAAAACAGCAACAATTAAAGATTTTCTCTGTTTCTCTAACGCGTTTTCTTTCTTAAGGATTTCTGTTTCTGCATTAAGGTAGTCTCTTTGTAAACGAATCAAGGATTGGCTTAAAGTAGCCAAGACAATGGAATCTTGTGCCAGAACAGAGTGCTCAAGATCCTCAATGGCTTGTTTATATTGCCCCTGTTTCCTGTATATTCGGTATCTCCATAATCTAACGACATCCGTATTTCCGCCAACAGCATCCAATTGTTTAAGAATTGTATTGGCTATAGAAGCATTGCCAAGAAGCTGATGCGCATAAGCATAGACGCAATATGCCTCGGAGGTCATAGCGGCGGGGTATTTCCGGGCGAGTTCCTCAAGAATTCCAACACAGCGCTCAGGTTCGGGTGCTTTTTTCCTGATAAGGTCTTTTGCATAACTGATTCGCCTTCGTGAATAAGTCAAGCTGTCGTAAACGGGCATGGAGAAGAAATCAGAATAAGCTTTTTCAGCATCATCAAATCTTCGCAAATTCCCCAGGCATGAAGCGACGTGACCGGAAATAGCCCATATTCCAACGCTGTCCCCTGCGCGTTTTCCATATCTTAATGCGTCAAGCGCATACTGCAATTCCTGCTCATTGTTATGATTTCTTGAATATACGACGGAGATAGCCGAGTTTGTAAGTTCCTTAATGCGGGCGTCGTCAACCAATAATGAATCTTTCAAAGCAAGAAGATAATAGTACATGGCGCGATCGTCTTCTCCCTTATTGGCATATATTCCACCGTGGTAATAATACGCCTTCATCCTTTCAGTTGGCGAGCCTTTCCTTGAGTAATATTCACTTGCCGGCAAAATAATGGCGAGGTCCGTCGTGTCTATGTAATTCTTGTCCAAGGCAATAGCGTGCAATAACGAGTAATGTGCGCGTAACTTTTTTGTGGACAGGCGGCTTTGCGGAATGGAGCGAAGAACCGCCAGCGCACTGTCCGGTCTTTCCTGGATAAACGAATCAACACTGTCCAGGACAGCTCTTGTCGGTTTATTCCTGCAAGAGCTGAACGCAAAGAGGGAAATCAGGATAGCGTATATATATCTCATATTGCCGAGATCAGGGCCGAGGCCAGGGCCTGGAAGGCCTTCGAGTCGGGGCGGTCCAGCAGGGCTGCCGGAGTGCCGTCATCGGCGTCTTCGCGGATGCTCTGGACCAGGGGGATCTGCCCCAGGAAGGGGATGTCCAGGGCCTGTGCCATCTCGCGGCCGCCGTCCTTGCCGAAGAGATAGTATTTCTCGGAGGGATGCTCCTCCGGCGTGAACCAGGACATGTTTTCCACCAGGCCGTAGATGGGCTTGTTCACCTGCGGATTGCGGAACATGTTCACCCCGCGCAGCACGTCGGAGAGGGCCACGGCCTGGGGTGTAGTTACAATGACGGCACCGCTCAGGGGCACGTCGCCGATAAGGGAGATATGGATGTCGCCGGTGCCGGGAGGCATGTCGATAAGGAGGAAGTCCAGCGGCCCCCAAAGGGTTTGGAGGATTATCTGCTTAAGGGCGGTGGAGGCCATGGGGCCCCTCCATATAAGCGCCTGCCCTTCGGGGGAGACGTGCCCGACCGAGAGCCATTTCACGCCGAATTTTTCCACGGGAACGAAGAGATTGTCGTTCTCGTCTTCGCCCATCATCTCTATCTGGACGTTCTCGGTGCCTGTCATCGTGGGGATGGAGGGGCCGTAAACATCGGCATCGGCAAGACCAACCCTGTAGCCCATGCGGGCAAGGGCAACAGCAAGGTTAACCGCCACGGTGCTCTTTCCCACGCCGCCTTTTCCGGAGGCTATGCCAATGATGTGGCCCACCTCCCGAAGCTGGTCCAGATTGAACTGTATGCCCTTCTGGGCGGGTTTTGATGCCGCTTTCGTCTCCAGGGTAACGTCTATTTCCGTACCTCCGGGGGCGTGGCGGTAAAGGCAGGCCTCGACGGCGCCTTTGAGGTAATTTTTGAGTGGCTCGGGGCGCCGGGGGAAGGTGAGCGTCACGCCGATTTTCCCTTCCGACGACACGTCCACGGAAGAGACCAGCCCCAGCTCCACGACGTTTTTGTCGTCGAAGCCGGGGTGTTCTACTTCGCTAAGCCACTGAAGGACAGTTTCCTTATTTGGCATATGTGAGTTCGTTGATGATGTTGGTGGCGCCGCCGTACTTTTCAACCAGCCACAGGACGTAGCGGATATCCACGCAGATGCAGCGCTGCAGGTCCGGCTCGAACATAACGTCGGATGACATACTCTCCCAGTTGCCGTCGAAGGCCAGGCCGATCAGATTGCCCTTGGCGTCCAGGACCGGAGAACCGGAGTTGCCGCCGGTGATGTCGTTGTTTGTAAGGAAGCAGGTGTGAAGGGTGCCGTCGGCATCGGCCCAGCGGCCATAATCACCAGCCAGGAGCAGGTCCTTGATGCCGGAAGGCAAGATGAACTCGGGATTGGAGGGATCTTCCTTTTCCAGCAGGCCCTTGGCCGTGGTGTAGTGCAGATATTTCAAGCCGTCCTTGGGGCTGTAGGGCAGCACGGTGCCATAGGTGAGGCGCATGGTGGAATTGGCGTCCGGGTACATTGCCTGGCCTTTTTGCCACTCCATCAGGGCGGCGGCAAAGTGCTTGCGGGCCGTGTCGTATGACTCGTCGCTGGACATATACTGCTTCTGGTAGTATTTCAGGAGCACGGTCACGGCGCTGTTGTAAAGTTCCACTGCCGGATCTTCGGTGATGGCTGCAAGGCTGGTTGCCGCAGCGGAGAGTTTGTCGTGCGAGGTATATATGCTGTTGTCGAAGAGCTTTTCCACATAGGCCGGGATGTCCAGCGTAGCGAAATCTTCACCGCCGTTCAGGCCCTCCAGATAGTCTTCCGGCTTGGCGTTTTTGCGGTAGAATTCCAGCAGGGCAACGGCTTCCTTGCGGTCCAGGGGTTCCACATAGTCCTTGTAGGTGGATTTAACAGCCTCTACTGCCTGGGCCAGGACGGCCGTGGTGTCGGCGCCTTCGGGCAGGCCGTTGGAGAACATGCGGAAGGTGCTGGCGGCCAGTCCAATCAGTTCAATCCTCAGGGGCGCTTCCGAAAGAAGGGTGATTGCAAGGTTGTCAGAGGCGTTTTTCTCCACGTGCTCGGCAATTTCGGCCACCGGATCACCGTACAGAGCCTTGCGGGCGGGATCGGCCTCGATCCAAGCCTTCAGCGCAGCTTCCTTTTCTTCTTCCCGGCCGATTATGTTCAGGTTCTGGAAGGCCAGTTCTTCGCCTTGCCACTTCTTCCATCCGTTGGCGCTGCCGGCGTATTTGTTGGCATATTTAAGCTGGACGGAAGGGTCGGCGCACATGGCTTCCCACATTATGTCCTGGCGCACGGTGCGTGCATCGATGGCAATCCGCTGGGAGGCAATCATATGCTTCAGCTGGGCTGCCGTCTGGTAACGCTGGGTGCGTCCGGGATAACCCATAATCATTGCGTAATCGCCCTCCTGAACGCCTTTCGTAGAGATTTTCAGGTGCTTCTTGGCCTTGTAGGGAACATTTTCCGGGCTGTATTCGGCAGGCAGGTTGTCCTTTCCGGCATATACGCGGAACATCGAGAAGTCGCAGGTATGGCGCGGCCACATCCAGTTGTCGGTCTCGCCTCCGAACTTACCCATGGATGCGGGAGGGGCGCCCACGAAACGCACGTCGGTGTAGGTGCGGTAAACTATAAGGTAGTGGACATTATTGTTGTAGAAATTGCTCACCTGTGTGCGGCAGCCGGGGTTGGCTTCCTTTGCCGCCTTTTCCAGTTCCTTGGGATCGGCACCATATTTTTCAATGGCATCGGTCACGTCTTCCATGCTCACCAGGAAGGTGACGCTAAGGCCGGGGCAGGGGATTTCCTCGCCCATGTTCTTGGCCCAGAAGCCGTTCATCAGATAGTTATGCTCGTCGGAGGAAAGGCCCTGGATGCTGCTGTAGCCGCAGTGGTGGTTGGTTACCAGCAGGCCCTGCTCCGATATGATTTCACCGGTGCAGCCGCCGCCGAAATGCACGATGGCGTCTTTCAGCGAGGTTTTGTTGATGGAATAAATCTCTTCGGGCGAGAGCTTGCAGCCTGCTGCCTTCAGGTCTTTTCCGTTCATTTGTTTGATGAGGGGCAGCAGCCACATTCCTTCATCGGCAGCTGCTGTGATTGTGATGGCCACAGAGGCCAGTAGTGCGAGAATTCTTTTCATACCTTCGTTAAATTTTTACAAAAATAGTCAAAAAAGCGCAGTTTTCTAAACTTCTTTGACGCATTTAATGCATACAGCAAAGCCTTTCGCTATCTGCGCAGCTTCGCCAGAATCGTGGAAATTGACGACATGGACCTGCTATGGGCCATGGACCATCATACCGGGGATTTCGTGGCGCAGATGCAATCCTAGAACAGAGAGGGCTCCAGTTCTTTCACGTGGAAAGATTTGCGGTGCCAGGGCGTGTAGCCATAGCGCTTTATGGCCTGGATGTGCTCCTGCGTGGGATAGCCCATGTTCCGCTCCCAGCCGTACTGGGGGAACTCCCGGGCAATCTGCCGCATAAAATCGTCCCTGTAGGTCTTTGCCAGCACCGATGCTGCCGCAATGCTGGCGAATGTGGCATCGCCGTGCACCACGGTCCTGTAATCCTTTAAGCCATAAGGGCCGAAGGGGCGGAACTTGTTGCCGTCAACCAGGAGAAATTCCGGCTTCGGCTCCAGGCGCAGCACCGCCCGCTGCATCCCCGTC
>CACYCP010000047.1 GCA_902772985.1 uncultured Bacteroidia bacterium
CATTCTCACACCCTTGTAAATCCAACCCTTCTTGTAGAAGTACACAAAAGTGTTGATAACCGCCTCTGACAGAGCCGGTTCCATGGTAAATCGCGTGCGGTCCCAGTCACAGGAGCAGCCCAGTTTGCGGAGCTGTTCCAGAATAATTCCGCCGTGCTCTTCCTTCCACTGCCAGGCATGGCGCAGGAATTCCTCCCGGCCGATATCCTCCTTCCGGATGCCCTGCTCCTTGAGCCGGGCCACCACCTTGCTCTCCGTAGCGATGGAGGCATGGTCCGTACCCGGCACCCAGCAGGCATTCTTCCCGTCCATGCGGGCCTTGCGGATGAGTACGTCGTTCAGGGTATTGTTGAGCACATGCCCCATGTGCAGGATTCCCGTCACGTTGGGCGGCGGAATCACGATGGTGTAAGGCTGTTTTTCGTTGGGTTCGCTATGGAAGAACTTGTGGGCCAGCCAATAGGCATACCACTTGTCTTCCACTTCCTTCGCACTGTACTTTGCTGCTAATTTATCCATTCTCTATATTGTGGGTCTTAAAACTTACAAAAATAAGGAAAAATTGTTAATTTTGCACAAATTAAAAGCCGATATATGGACAATAATCAACCCAAGCCCCAGAATCAGATTCAACTGGAACTCAAACCCGAAATCGCCAAGGGCAACTATTCCAACCTGGCCATCATCTCACATTCCCGCAGCGAGTTCATCATAGACTTCGCCACCACCCTGCCCGGTCTGGCCAAACCGGAGATTGGCAGCCGCATCATCATGACACCGGAGCACGCCAAACGCCTGATGAACGCCCTGTTCGACAACATTTCCAAGTACGAGGCCCAGTTCGGCATCATCGACCTCGGCGGCAAGGGGCCCCAGCAGGGCGGTACGTTCAACCTGGCCGATTTCGGCCCCCTGGGAGGAGGAAGCAAATCGTGAAGCTGAAAGGCATCAAGGCGTTTGCGTTTGACATTGACGGCGTCGCTACCGACGGCAGCGTATTCTGCAACGGCGACGGGGACCTTCTTCGCACTTATGATGCCAAGGACGGTTTTGCCATCCGTATGGCCGTCATGCACGGATATCCGGTGGCCGTCATCACCGGCGGCAGTTCCGAGAGCATCCGTAAACGAATGGTTACCAGCGGTGTAAAGCCGGAGGATGTCTTCCTGCACTGCCGGGACAAGCGGGAACAGTTCGGCCTGTTTTGCGAGCGTTATGGATTGTCCCCTTCCGAGGTGATGTACTTTGGAGACGACGTTCCGGACATGGATGTCCTGAAAGCCTGCGGCTGTGCCGTATGCCCCTCGGATGCCGTAGATGAGGTAAAGGAAGTGGCCGACTGGATATCTGCCCGGCCGGGAGGAAAGGGCTGCCTGCGGGAGTGCATTGAAGCCACATTGCGTGAACAGGGAAAGTGGACTTTCGACCCCGTTCTATACAAGAAAAAATTTTAGCTTATGGACCTTCGGGGAAAGCGCATCATCCTGGGAAGCAACTCCCCTAGGAGACGGGAGTTGCTAAAAGGATTAGACATTGATTTTGAAGTTGATACACGCAATAACTTCGAGGAACACTTCGGAGATGATATCCCCTATGACGAGATTCCCCGACGAATGTCCGTCGGCAAGTCCCATGGCTTTCACCGCCCCCTTGCCGAAGACGAGATCCTGATCACGGCCGACACAATGGTTATCCTTCCTCCCCTGGAAGGACGGTGCGGAGAAATTCTGGGGAAACCCAGGGATCGGGAAGACGCTGCCAGGATGCTCCGGGACCTTTCCGGTAGGGAGCACCACGTAACCACGGCCGTCACGCTGCGCGATTGCCACAAGGAAGAAAGTTTCGACGTAACCACCCGGGTATGGTTCAAACCCCTCACAGAAGAGGAAATCGCTTATTACATAGATACCTACAAGCCTTTTGACAAGGCGGGCGCATACGCCATCCAGGAATGGATCGGCCATATCGGCATCACCCGCATCGAGGGTTCCTACTTCAACGTAGTGGGTTTCCCCGTCCAGCGCGTTTACGAAGCCCTCCTCTCATTCTGAGTCTCCTCCCCTGTCATTCTGAACGCAGTGAAGAATCGCTAATGTGCAATTTTGCGCCGTCCGGAAAACCAGCGCTGTGGCAGTTCCATTGCCAGGATAATGCCCAGAACAATGGCAATGGCCACTTTGACGGCCATAAAACCGTAATGGGACGAAAGGTCCAGCTCCCCTGCCGTCAGATAATAGGAGAACCAGAAAAGACCGGCACCGGGCACCAGCGGAAAAATGCCGCAGATGATGAAAATCTGGGC
>CACYCP010000048.1 GCA_902772985.1 uncultured Bacteroidia bacterium
ACCAATAATATCCGTGTTCTGTTGCAGTCCATCAACAGTGACATCAACCTTACTCCGGAGCAGTTTGACTTTGCCATTTACGACATCAACGCCCAGTTGGGATGGAATGACGAAATTGTGAATCCGGCCCCCGTCACCTACGACCCCTTCAACACCAAGCAGGGCAGTGTAACGCTCAATGATGGCACGGAAGTATTGACGGCGGCCATTGCGGAGTTTGCTGTAAGTCGTTTGTTTACCCGAGTTTCTGACAAGACGCGCTTGGTCATAACCCAAAAATCTAACGGAAAGGAAGTTTTCAACATTCCCATTGTGGACTACTTCCTCATGGTGAAGGGCCATTATGCTCATTCCATGAGCGATCAGGAGTACCTGGACCGCCAGGACGACTACTCCATTGCCGTATTTTTGGAACACCGGGTAGGACCGGATGGTGAGTTCTTTGTTCCGGCCAGCATTTATGTCAACGGATGGCATCTTGTTTTTCAGCAAGGGGGATTGGAGGACTGATGGTACATGCGTAAATTCCTGCATATAAGCTTTGTCGTGCTGCTGGGAGTCTCCGTCCTGGCCGGGTGCCGCCGTGCCGATGAACCGATGCCGCCCGTGCAGCCGGAGCAGGTCATGGACGGGCAGGTGCAGGTGAGCCTTACGCTGGCTCTGCACGGTTTCGGAAGTGACGGAGTGATAACCAAGGCGGACTATCAGGATGTCGATTCCGCCCTGGAGTATCCTTATGAAAAAACGGTGAAGGACTACGCCGTCTTTGTTTTTGATGCCTCCGATGCCTTCAAGAAAAACAACGGGTTCTATGAATTCAATCCTTCTGAGGCCGAGCAGGTTTTTGCCGGCAAGGCAGATATTCTGCACGTGGAAGATCTGGGGAACAACCTCACCCGCTGCGAATTCAAGGTGGACGCCAAATACAAATCCCTCGCAGTACTGGTGCTGGCCAATATGGGCGATGCCGTTTATTCTGCCGCCGGCATTCCCGGCAAGGGTGCAAGCATGCAGGCCGTGATGGATTTCTTCAACGATGGCGCGCGGGGAATCAACTACAACACCGACCAAAGCAAATATACGGGCGGTACGGTGGCCCTGCCCAAACACGGCTGGAAGGTGTTCGGCTCATGGGAAGGACTCTCTTCCTCGGCCTCGGAGACAGAAAAAGCCAATCGCGAGCTCAAGTACTACCGGGGCATGTCCACCCCGCTCACCGTAAAGGGTTTCAACACCGCCTCCGAATTGGCCAACTATGCCGGGACCACCGGAGCCGTCCAGGAAAGCGACCGCCTGGCCCTTGGCAACGCCCTGGCGCGTTTGCATGTGCGCTACGAGCCCAAGGCCGGGCAGCCTGCCGCCACTCCTGCACCCGGCGTGGCATCTGTAGAAATTACCGGCGTAAAATTGCACAATTACAAGAAGAAAGTGCGCCTGCTTCCGTCCGGCTTTATTTCATCCGGAAGCTATTCCCCCTTCGACACGGTGACTCCGTTGGGAGACCTGCAGGGCACATCGGATGCAGATATCGAGTTTGTTCACCCTTCCGCCACGGACAAATCCTGGGTGGCCTATGTGCCGGAGCTGAAGGTGAGCGGCGCCGACGATGACCCTTACCTGATTGTGGAAGCTTGGGTGACCGACAAAACCGGCGCCATTGTCAAGTATACCTTCGAGCGGGACCAGATAACCAGGACGTGGAAATGGGACGACAATGGCACTGAGCGGGAAGAGACCCGTATTTATAAGAACTCTCCCTGGACGGAATGGCTGCAGATGAAAACGTACTACTCCAGGAAAATGCCGGACGGAACGACGGATGTTACCATCGGCACGTATTTTAACCTGATTCGAAATTACGCCTACGAGTGGATAGCCGAAGGCGTGGAGGGAATGGAACTGTGAAGAAACTTTTGTGCATAGGATTTTTGCTTTTAGGCGTACTGACCGGGTGCGTCTATGATAAGTATACCCCCGTGGAAGGATGCTCCGAGGAGAGGAACCGTTATTTCATGACCTTCATCCTCAATTCTCCGGCTCTTCCTTCCACCAAGGCCAATGCCGACGGCATGGATATCGGCCTGCCCGGAGAAGAATTGCTGGTAAAGAAGGTTTCGCTGTATTTCTACAACGGCGACGGCTCCCTGCCCAGCCCCGTCAACCGTCGTGAAATCACCCAATTCAGCCAGCAGGTGGCCGGCTCCCAGACGGCCGATATTGCCAATGTTGTCTATGATTTTGCCGTGGAACTGCCGTTCCGTCCGTATGTGATGCTGGTGGCCGTCAATTTTGACGAAAACCTACAGGGGCTTACGCTTCAGGAGGCGCGGGAGAAGATGCTGGAAAGTTCATCGGCCTGGTGCGGGGAGTCCACTACGGTTAACTATGGCGGAGTCGACTGGGCGGTACGACCTTTCCGGATGACTTCCTCCACCTATATGAGCGCCTCCGGCACCGAGCGCTGCGAGCTGATTATCCCCGGGGAATATGTCTGGACTACGGAAGAGGATGCCAGGAACCATCCCATGCCTGTGTACGTGGAGCGGCTGGCCGCCAAGGTGAATGTGGTACAGCCTACCTCCGGCACCACTTTCCAGGTGCCCGCCGTCACCCAATATCCGGGTATCAAAACCCGGGTGGAGATTCTGGGCTGGGGACTCAACGCCGTCAACAAATCGGCCTACAGTTTCAAGAAGATTGATACGGGCTGGAGCTTCAACTGGAGCGGCGTAAACTGGAACGAACCGGCCAAATACCGCTGTCATTGGGCGAAAGATGCCAATTACGACGGGGGAACTTATCCCTATGATGCCAAAGATCTGGCTCTTGCCGGAGCAAGCTCCTGTTCTTTGGAATATCGTAAATGGAGCGAACTTTCGGGCAATTTTTCTACCGAAGCCCAGAAAACGATTAATCCGCAGTATTGCTTGGAAAATACGGCTGACGGCAGCATTCTCCGCATCAGCCGAAGCGCCAATGAACTGTATCCCAGGATGACGCATGTGCTGGTAAAGGCGAA
>CACYCP010000049.1 GCA_902772985.1 uncultured Bacteroidia bacterium
ATTCCAACGGTGTCCTGTAACCCAGTGACTTACGAGGCCTGTGGTTGAGTTTCCATTCTATTTCAGCAAGCATCTCGTCGGTCAGCTCGCTGAAATCCGCGCCTTTCGGAATGTACTGGCCAGTTGCCATCGGTTTCCGATTCCAGCGTAATATCTACCAAAACTCGCAGGACGAGTTTTACGGATTAATCAGCGGGAAAGCTTTTTCCAGATGGCGGCTTCGAGGGGGACGGGAAGGAGGGCGATAAGGGCTGGAAGCCAGACATTCATAAAAGACGGGCTGCAAATGCAGCGGCGGCGGAACATTGCCCGAAGGGCCTTTCGGCACAGTTTCTCCGGGGTTTTGATAATGCCGAGCTTGATTCCAAGGCGCATATTCTTTTCGTCCAGCCGATAAAGAGGCGTGGCGATGGCGGCAGGGCAGACCGTGGTAAGGCTAACACCGTAGGGACGGAGCTCGAAATAATAGGATTTGCCGAAAGTGCGAAGGAAGGACTTGGTGGATGAATAGATGCTTATGCCGGGGGCCGGAATACGGGCCGCCATGGATGACATGTTCAGGATGTAGCCGCTGCCGCGCTTTTTCATTTCAGCGCCGAAAAGAATGGTAAGACGCGTAACGGTGTTGACGTGCAGGTTAATCATAGCCTGGATCCTCGGCAGGTCTTCCGGCTGCAATTCCTTGAAAAAGAACATCCCGGCGTTATTCACCAGAACAGAGGGAGGATCCTTGTAGTCAGCCATATAGCGGCCGAAAAGAGTATCGGCCGAATCGCTCAGCGCCAAGTCCTGGAAATATGTCCGGACGCTCACGGGGAAGGTGGAAAGCGCTTGAACGGCAGTGGCAAGTTCATCCTCACGGTTACTCACCAGCACCAGGTCGTAGCCACGCCCGGCCAGCTGGCGTGCATACTCCAGGCCCATGCCTGAACTGCCACCGGTAATTAACGCTGTCACTTGTTTTCCTTTGCAAATTTAAGGCGGCAGAATTCATCCCTGGCATCCTGCATCTGCAGGCGGAATTCGGCCGATGTCTGCAGGCGGGCATAGCCCATGCTGGCTACCGGGCGGCTGGCATCCACGTCGCTCTGCCAGTGGCAGCCGGAGATTACACGGCTTTCCCCAATTGCCCAGGCCCGGGCATATATGGCTTCGGCAGCTTCAGGGTTGATTTCGGCCATCAGGAGGGCGCAGGCCCAGGCCCGGATCGTGTGACCGGAGGGATATGAGCCCTCCTTTGCCAGCCACTCATCGTCCTGGGGGAAAATGGACGGCTCCTGGAAATACGCGAAAGGACGTGTCCTGAAATAATAGGCTTTGGGACGATAGCGGATGTCCTCGATGGTGGTGACGCCCCTTTGCAGGACCTCGTATATTTCTGGGGTCTGCTCGGCCGAAATTTTCATTCCGAAGTGCTCGCCCAGGATGACGATGGTGCTGTCCAGATTCCATACCGCATCCCTTATTGCCATCTGCAGCCTTTCGGGATTGCGGCGCTGCTCCTTGCCCCAGAGGTAGCGGAGCCGGTCGTAATCGAACTCCGTGCTGGGATCCGCCGGCGGAGCGGGGATGCACTTAACGGCATCCGGCAAATCATCGGCCGGAATATAAGGGACTATGGCATCCTGTGCGGCGGCCGACATCTGGAGGAGAATGGCCAGGCCGGCAATGAATGAGCAAATCTGGACTTTTTTCATTATTTTCAAGTGCTTACTTCCGACAAAGATAAACGAAAACTTGCAATTATTAAATGGATACAATAACTTTGCTATCGGCACAGAGTGCATAATTTGCTTTTCTATGAAGAAAAAAAGACTGACCCTCCTGTTTGCGCTGCTGGTTTTCGCCCTTCCGGCGCTTGCAGTATTCGACGGTAACAACTTGGGAGCCACGCTGATGAACTTGCGCTACGAACTGCAGCGGGACTTCCTGCAGATTTCCCAGACGCAGGAAAAGCTCACCAGCAAGTACGAGGCCCAGCACCAGCAGATGGTAGATATCATCAAGGAGTGTAACGAACTGTCCCTGATGCTGTATTCCCAGAGGCAGGATTTCACCTTCGACCTTACCTACGCCCTTGAGAAAGTCACCCGGGAGTATAACGAATTCAACAAGGACAGGATGCCCTACGACCGCATCGTAAAGTCGCTGGACATCGAGATTGACCGTTATGCCCGCCTTATCGAATCGCTTCGCCGTCTTCCTCCGGAGCTGAAAGAAGTAGCCGTCGTACCCGACAGCCTGGCCTATCACAACGATACGCTGGAAATGCACCTGATGCAGAATGACGGCGCCCTGAACAAGGATTTGGAGGCAGAACTGATAGCCTATCTGGAAAAGATGGATACGGACACCACAGCCCTGGACGGCGAAGATCCCTCTCCGTTCCTGCTGGATGAAAATGGAGAGAGGGACCGCGATTCCTGTCTTTTCTATGCCGGCGAGCTTCTGAAACTCTATGCCGACAGCAAGGCTATAGTCGTGGCCGACAGTATCCATTACCGGGAGGCATACCTTCGCCTGAAGGAGTCTTATGACTATGCCAAGGAGAATTACGACCTCCTTCAAAACAGCATTTTCGTCGAAGGCCAGACGCCCTGGCTTAAGATTCTTAAAAACCCGCTCCCCTATTGGCGAAGTGCTTTGGAAGATACCAAACTTAAGTTTGATTTCAAATACGTACAGGAAGTCACCGAAGGGCACACGGAGGAAGGGGATGTAGAGCACCTGATACAGAACAATCAGGTGGAACGCTATCTCACCCTCCTTATCGTGGGCTTGTTCTTCGTCCTGTTCTTTGCCCTGTGGGGAATCTTCTACCTTATTATCTATCTTCTTACCCGCTTCGTAAAGCCGCTCAAGAACAAGATTTCACGGGAGCAGCGGAATTATATTGCCCTTCTGGTGGGCTGCCTTGCCTTTGTTGGCATAAGCACCGGAACAACCAGCGACAATATGACGGGCAAGGCCATCTCGCTCACCATCACCTTTATCTGGCTGCTGTCGGCCATAGTCACAGCTTTGCTGATCCGTCTCAGGAGCACTCAGTTGAAGAAGGGAGTAAAGATGTATCTGCCAACCATTATCGCCGCCGCCTTCGTGATTGGCTTCCGCGTCCTGTTCCTGCCCAACAACCTGATGAATTTCATCTTCCCTCCTTTCCTGCTCATCATGGTCATCTGGCAGCTCATCTCCTGCCTGCACCTTGGCAAGGAAGCCGACAAATACGATGTGGCCATAGGATGGATATCAATGGTTGTAAATACCGCCGCTTTCATTACAGCGGCCGCAGGCTATATTTTCATTGCCCTGCTCATCCTGGTATGGTGGTATTTCCAGCTGGCTGCCATACTGTCCATAGTGTCGCTATGGTTCATCCTTGACGTTTACAAGGAACGCAGGCTGGCCAAACGCATTACGGAGTATCGCAAGAGCATAACCTTCGTGACCGGTCATGAAAGGGAGCAGCTCATGTTCGGCGTAACATGGTTATACGATCTTTTGAAAACAGTATTCTTCCCGCTGGTTTCGATGATGTCGTTCCCTCTGTCACTTCACATGGCGCTGAACGTATTCGACTTCGACGATTTATACAAGTGGATTTTCAATAATCCCTTCGTCCTGCTTGTCGACAACAATGGATTTGAAACACTGAGAATCTCTCTTGCGTCCATTATTCTTCTCTTCTGCCTGTTCTTCATTTTTAAATACCTGAACAAGGCTTTCCACACCATTTGGCGCACTACACGCTATCACTCTTTCATGACTAAAAACAATCGAAAGATCGTTCGCAGCAACGAGATAAACCTTTCGCTGGGTGACAGCATCATCAGCGTGCTGACTTGGATGATCTACATTACGATTGTCATTTTAATCCTAAAGATTCCTACGGGCTCCCTGAGTATAATCGCCGGAGGTTTGTCGGCTGGTATCGGTCTTGCCATGAAGGATATCCTCAACAACTTCATCTACGGCATCCAACTGATGAGCGGGCGCCTGAGGGTTGGCGACTGGATTGAGTGCGACGGCGTCCGCGGCAAGGTTGTGGACATCAATTACCAGAGCACTCTGGTCGAGACGGAACAGAACACCTCCATATCCTTCCTGAACGCTTCGCTCTTTGCGAAGAACTTCACAAACCTCACCAAGAGCGACTCCTACGAGCTCATCAAGATTATGGTCGGGGTGGCCTACGGCACCGATGTAATAAAGGTGCGCGATGTGCTGGTGAAGGCTATGGAAGTTATGAAAACCAAGGATTCGTACGGACGCGATGTAGTAGATCCCAATTATGGAATCCGTATCCGCCTGAACGAATTCGGAAACAGTGCCGTAGAAATTTCAGTGAAGCAACATGTGCTTGTTCCTGAGAGGATTGCCTACTGTGAAAAGGCCCGCGAGGTCATCTACAACGCCCTGAACGAGGCCGGCATCACAATCCCGTTCCCTCAGTGCGACGTACACATGATTCAGGACAACGAAAAATAATCCGCTTAATGCAGGCCCACGGCGTGGGTGACGGGGAGGGAGAAGGCTATGCCCTGGCTCTCCTCGGCCAGGCCTGCGTCCTCGTAAATCTTGTGCATCACCTGGTCCCGGATTTCAGTGGGAACAATGATAAGGAGGATTTCCTTGTCGGGCTGAATGGTGATGTTGAAGAATTCCTCGGCCTCGGGATTCGCGGTTCCGCGTGCCCTCAGGATGGTTCCACCGCGCGCACCGGCTTTCTTGGCCGATTCCATCACCGACTGTGCAAAGCCTGCATTCACGATGCAGAAAATCATTTGATACTGCGTGCTATTCATTTGTAATGGTGCGTTTATCGTTGCTTAAAAAGCCGTAGGCGAGGAGGCCCACCATGCTGGAAAGAGGTACAGTGACGGCTATGCCGCCGCCATCCTTGATGGAGTCGAACTTCTCCTTCAGAATCTCCAGAAGGTCTTTTATCTTGTCTTCCCGGACTATGCTGAAAACTGCCGCCCGATTGGACTGTTTCAGGCCAAGGTAATCCATGATGGCTTTTTCCGAAGTACCGCTGGCCTGGGTTATAAGCTGGATATTGGCTTCGGACCCCTGGATAAGGTTCGCAAAATAACTGGCCCGGTTGGCCTTGACCACAAGCACAAGCAGCTCCAGGTTCACCGGAGCAACATTCTTTACTATGGACGGGGCGCTCTCTGTCATGACTCGAAGTAAATGATTTGGTTGTCATCGGCCTCAAGAATGCGCCGGAGGGCCTTGCGGCTACGGGCCTTGCGTCCCACCACCGAACGGAAACCGAGGGCCTGGATGGTAATGAGGGGCGTCATTGCAACCATTGCCACAACGCCGAAACCAAGGGACAGGACATGGCTTTCGCCGTTCAGGGTAGCGCAGGCGCCAATTGCCATCGGAAGGATGAAACTGGACGTGAGCGGACCGCTGGCAACGCCGCCGGAGTCGAAGGCGATGGCGGTATAGAGCTTCGGCACGAAGAAGGAAAGCCCCAGCGACAGCAGGTAGCCGGGAATAAGGTAATACAGCAAGGAGAAGCCGTAGATTATCCTTATGATGGAAAGGCAGATTGAGATGCCCACGCCGATGGAAAGGGCCAGCATCATCTGCCGGCGCGTAACCTGTCCGTTGGTGATATCCTCTACCTGCTGGTTCAGGACGTGGACGGCGGGCTCGGCCAAAACCACCACGAAACCGATGAGAAAACTTATTACGATTAGGATATTGGTGTCGTACCCGGCCAGCGAAACGCCAATCTTATAACCCACCGGCATAAAGCCCACAGCTACGGCTGCAAGGAAAATAACAAGGCCGGTGAAAGTGAAAATGATGCCCAGGCTCAGGGAAATGAGCTGCGCCTTTGGCAGCCTCAGCACAGAGAACTGAAGGATAAGGAAGAACAAAAGAATAAAAACCAGCGAGCGCCCGACATCGATTATCGTCTCCACTACTTTCGCCCAGACACCTTCTTCCAGCACTGTTTCCATGCTGTAATCCGGAATGTTGTATGACATAGACCCATGGGAGAAGATGGCCAGCAGGAGCACAGCTATCACCGGGCCGATGGAACAAAGGGCAATGAGGCCGAAGCTGTTTTCATTTGCGTGCCGGCCGCCCACGGTAAGGGCGATACCAACGCCAAGCGCCATTATGAAGGGCACGGTGATGGGGCCGGTGGTGACGCCTCCGGAATCGAAGGCCAGGGGGAACAGGTCCCCTTTCCCCTTCACCACCAGGAGGGCCGCAAGGGAAAAGAGCACAAGGTAGAAGAACAGCAGCAGGGACGTCAGGTCTATCCTTGTTATTATCTTGATGCTTGCAAGGAGCAGGAACAGCCCCACACCCACTCCAACAGTGATAATGAGCAGCTTCCCGTTCATTATGGAACTCACCTGGGCGGCCAGGACGCTAAGGTCCGGTTCGGCCACGGTTATAAGAAGGCCCATCAGGAAGCATATCAGCAGCAGGATGCTAAGCCGTTTGCTTTTCGTAAGGCCTTCGCCTATGTATTTTCCCATAGGGGTCATCGCCAGATCGGCCCCCAGATTGAATAAGGCTATGCCCAGAATGAGCGCGACGGCCGATATGCCGAACACCAGCATCTCCGATTTGGAAAGGTTTACCAACGGAGTGAGTGAAAGGACCAGGACTATTATGCCAACCGGCAGGACGGAAGAGAGACTCTCTTTGGTTTTATTGAAAAGGGCTTTCCACATAAGGGTTTAAATCTCCGTTGCAAATTCCTCCAGGCTCTGGCGTTTGCCGTGATTTTCTGAAGGATGAGCTTCGGCAGAAGGAGCTCCCACGGGGAAGAGGGCCGTAATGGTCCAGCCTGCGGTTTCAGGGAACAGTTCAGAGAGTTTGGCGGCATCGAAAGAACCGACCCATACGCTTCCAAGTTCAAGGTCGGCCGCCTCCAGAAGGATGTGGGTGCCAACTATGGCGGCGTCGGTTTCGGCACCGTTCTTACCGTCGTAGCGGCGTACCCAGGCGTTCTCCGGCTTGCAACCTACCATGAACACCACAGGAGCGTCGTAAATGGAGTTGGAGGTTTCCTTCAGACGGGCAAGGGCTTCTTCGCTTTTCACTACCCAAACGTGAACCGGCTGCTGATTCTTGGCAGTGGGAGCCAGGCGTGCCGCCTCCAGTATTTTCTGGATCTTAACATCCGAAACCGGCCTGTTATTGAAATTGCGGCAGGAATAGCGGTTTTTAACCAGTTCAAGGAAATCCTCTGAACCGTGATGATGCTTTTCTATCTGTTTGACCACGTCCACGAAAGCGGCACGGTGGGAAGTGCGGGTTAAGTCTGTCAGTCTTTGCAAAAGGCTCTTTTTCTGTGTCATGGCAATTCTTTTCTTTTGTTCAGGCGCAATATAGTAAATATTTCTGAATTTTTACTAACTTTGCACGCTTGATTATGCGAGCCGGCCCCTTAGCTCAGCGGTTAGAGCAGCGGACTCATAATCCGTGGGTCGCAGGTTCAAATCCTGCAGGGGCCACTTTTCATGAAAAGACGTGATTTTGTACGAGTGTCGGCGCTGGGTATGGCCGGCACTGCGCTTTTAGGGTGCAGGAGCAATTCTACCGGTCCTTGTCCTTCCGGCGGCAATGCAAGGATGAAGCTTAGCTTCTTCCCCTACGAACTTAAGCTTCGGCACACCTTCACCGTGGCCTCCTATTCCAGGACCACCACTCCCGGCGTCCAGGTCGAGATAGCTTACGAAGGCCTCACAGGCTATGGCGAGGCGTCCATGCCGCCCTATCTCGGGCAAAGCGTGGAAAGCGTATGCGCCTTCCTGGAAAAAGTGAATCTGGAGCAGTTCACGGACCCCTTCCGCCTGGAAGAAATCCTGGAATACGTGGACAGCCTCTCCCCCGGCGACAGCGCGGCGAAGGCAGCGGTCGATATCGCCCTTCACGACCTGGTGGGAAAACTCCTGGGGCAGCCTTGGTACAGAATCTGGGGCCTGTCGGCGGAAAAGGCGCCCTCGACCACCTTCACCATCGGCATAGATACCCCCGAAGTGGTGCTGGAAAAGACGAAGGAATGTGCCGGAAAATTCAATATCCTTAAAGTGAAAGTGGGCCTGGATAATGACCAGGAGATGATTCGCACCATACGCCAGGTCACCGACCTCCCCATAGCGGTTGACGCCAACCAGGGCTGGAAAGACCGCAGCAAAGCCCTTGACGAGATTTTCTGGCTCAAAGAGCAGGGCGTAGTAATGGTGGAGCAGCCAATGAGCGCCGCCAGGCTGGACGACAACGCCTGGATTACCGAGCATTCTCCCCTCCCCATTTATGCCGATGAGGCCATCCAGCGCCTACGCGACCTCCCTTCGATAAGGGGCGCCTACCACGGAATAAACATAAAGCTGATGAAATGCACCGGAATGAGGGAAGCCTACCGCATGGCTGCCTGGGCCCGCGCCGAAGGAATGAGGGTTATGCTTGGCTGCATGACTGAAACCTCCTGCGCCGTTACCGCCGCCGCCCATCTTTCTCCCCTGGCCGATTTCGCCGACTTGGACGGCAACCTGCTTATAAGCAACGACCGCTTTGAAGGAATGATCGTTCAAAGCGGCCGTATAACTCTCCCGGACGCACCGGGACTGGGTTTAAAGCTTCTGTAAGCTTATCACACCTTGATTTCAACCTCTACGCCCGAGGGAAGCTCCAGCTTCATGAGGGCATCGACGGTCTTTGCATTGGAGTCGTCGATGTCGATGAGGCGGACGTAGGAGTCCAGTTCGAACTGCTCGCGGCTCTTCTTGTTAACGAAGGTGGAGCGGTTCACAGTGAAGATTTTCTTGTTGGTAGGAAGAGGAATGGGGCCTACGACCTTTGCACCAGTTGCCTTCACTGTATCCACGATCTTGGCGGCAGACTTGTCTACCAGCATGTGATCGAAAGATTTAAGCTTGATTCTGATTTTTTGGCTCATATCTGATACTTTTTAACTTTTGCTAAATACTATTCATCGTCGGAAGGAACACGGTATCCGCTCTTTTCTATGATTTCCTTTGCAAGGTTTGCAGGAACCTCGGAATAGTGGTCGAAGGTCATTGTGCTGGTCGCACGTCCACTGGAGAGTGTACGCAGCACAGTAACATAACCGAACTGCTCCGAAAGCGGAACAAATGCCTTGACGATGCGTGCTCCGTTGGCGGTCGAGTCCATGGCCACAATCTGGCCGCGGCGGCGGTTCAGGTCTCCTACGATGTCTCCCATATATTCTTCCGGGGTAACGACCTCAAGCGACATAATGGGCTCGAGGAGTACCGGCTTGCACTTGGGGCAAGCGTGGCGGAAAGCCATACGGGCGGCAAGTTCGAAGGAAAGCTGGTCGGAATCTACCGGGTGGTAGCTTCCGTCCAGGACCTCTACCTTCAGGGACGTTACCTCGTAACCGGCAAGAACGCCGTTTGCCATCGCGGACAGGAAGCCCTTTTCGACGGACGGGATAAATTCCTTGGGAATGTTGCCACCTTTGACCGAATTGATGAACTGAAGACCGGTGACGCCTTCATCGGCCGGAGAGATATTGACAATTATGTCGGCGAACTTGCCACGGCCTCCTGTCTGCTTCTTGAAGACTTCCCTCAGCTGGTGGCTGGCGGTGATGCTCTCCTTGTAGTTGACATGAGGGGCACCCTGGTTGATGTCCACGCCGAATTCGCGGCGCAGGCGGTCAACGATGATGTCCAGGTGAAGTTCTCCCATACCGCTTATGACGGTCTGGCCGGTTTCGTGGTCGGCCTTGACGGTGAATGTGGGATCTTCCTCGGCCAGTTTGGCAAGGGCGATTCCCAACTTGTCCAAGTCCTTCTGGGTTTTGGGCTCCACGGCGATGCCGATCACCGGATCCGGGAATTCCATGCTTTCCAAGGTGATTGGCTTTTCCTCCAGGCACACGGTATCACCGGTGCGCAGGTCCTTGAATCCCACGGCTGCGCAGATGTCACCGGCTTCCACGAACTCGATGGGGTTCTGGTGGTTGGAGTGCATCTGGTACAGGCGCGCTACGCGCTCTTTCTTTGCCGTACGTGTGTTGTACACGTATGAACCAGCATCCAGACGGCCGGAATATGCGCGCAGGAATGCAAGACGGCCCACGTAAGGATCCGTGGCAATCTTGAACACCAGTGCGCAGAAAGGCTCTTCTGAAGAAGGCTTGCGGCTGATTTGTTCACCGTTACGCGGATTTGTTCCCTCTACCGAGCCCTTGTCCAAAGGAGAAGGCAGATACCTCATTACGGCATCCAGGAGGAACTGTACGCCCTTGTTCTTGAAGGAGGAGCCGCAGCAGGCCGGGACAATCTGCATCGAGATGGTGCCCTTGCGGATTGCTGCAATAATTTCCTCACGGGTAAGGGAGTCCGGGTCCTCGAAATACTTCTCCATCAGGGATTCATCGCATTCGGCGGCGGCTTCCAGAAGGATATCCCTCCACCTTGCGGCCTCTCCCTTCAGGTTCGCGGGAATCTCGCCTTCCTTATAATTGACGAGTTCCTCCGAGCCGTCATAGAAGATGGCCTTCATGTCGATGAGGTCCACGATACCTTCAAACTTGTCTTCGGCACCGATAGGGAGACTGACGGGAACAGCGGTGGCACCGAGCTTGGTTTTGATTTCCTCCACGCATGCAAGGAAATCGGCCCCGACACGGTCCATCTTGTTTACATAAGCGATCTTTGGCACGCCGTACTTATCGGCCTGACGCCATACGGTCTCGCTCTGAGGCTGTACGCGCCCTACGGCACAAAAAGTGGCCACCGTACCGTCCAGGACCCTGAGTGAACGTTCCACCTCTACGGTGAAGTCCACGTGTCCGGGAGTATCGATAAGATTAATCTGGTAGGTCTGTCCGGCGTAACGCCAGAAGGCGGTGGTTGCGGCGGAAGTGATGGTGATACCCCTTTCCTGCTCCTGAACCATCCAGTCCATAGTGGCAGCACCTTCGTGGACCTCCCCCATCTTATGCGTTTTTCCGGTGTAAAACAGGATACGCTCCGACGTGGTGGTCTTACCGGCATCGATGTGTGCCATGATGCCGATGTTGCGTGTAAATGCAAGATCCCTCTTAGCCATTTAGCACGTGCAGTTTAGAAACGGAAGTGTGCAAAGGCCTTGTTGGCCTCGGCCATTCTGTGCATATCTTCTTTACGCTTGAATGCCCCGCCTTCGTTGTTGTAGGCAGCAACGATTTCGGCGCAGAGCTTCTCTGCCATGGAATGTCCGGAACGCTTGCGGGCGAACTGGATCAGGTTCTTCATGGCGACGGAGACTTTACGTTCCGGACGAAGTTCAGTGGGCACCTGGAAGTTTGCACCGCCGATACGACGGGACTTCACCTCGATCTGGGGAGTCACGTTCTCAAGGGCAGTCTTCCAAATATCCAAAGGAGCCTTCTCAGAATTTTTCATCTTCTCGCCCACCATGTCGATGGCATCATAAAAGATAGAATACGCGATACTCTTCTTTCCCTGCAGCATAAGATTGTTCACGAAACGGGTAAC
>CACYCP010000050.1 GCA_902772985.1 uncultured Bacteroidia bacterium
GCCGGGAAGCTGGCATCGTGGGGGTATGAGCGAGTGGTTTGTACTTCGCACAGTTCTTTCCTTTACCGGAATACACCGAAGACGGTGACATCGGCCTGCGAATTGCTCCGGAAGGAGCTTCAGTCTTGTGGAATTACGCTTGAGATGCTGCCGTCCATGGAGTATCGCCTTATACCGGAGACCTGGCCGGACGTGCGCGAGAACCGGTGGCTGCTGCCATGGGAGGGGAACCACATTCTGGTGGAGTTGCCTATCCATGACCCGACGAAGATTGGGGATATTGTGCCATCGGCAGAAATACGTTGGCTGCTGGCCGAGGGATACCAGCCGGTGCTGGCACATCCCGAGCGGTATCTTTACATGACGATGGAGGATTATCGGCTTTTAAAGAATGCCGGGGCGCAGTTTCAGCGGAACTTGGGGACGCTGGAAGGGATGTATGGCGAAGCGGTTTCCGTGCGGGCAAAGGCGCTGGAGGCTGAGGGGATGTACGAGTGGATTGGCTCAGATCTCCATAACCGCAAGTACGCAGATTTCTTCGATAAAAATGTGTTTGTCAAATAATGAGAAGGCTATTATTGTTGGTCTTATCCCTGCTTGCAATCTCTTGCGGGCAGAATTATGAACGTAAGGTACTGGAGTCGGAGGATGGCCTTGTTCGCATTACGGCATGGGAGACACCATTATCCGGAATGTCCGGCTCCTATGCCACAGAGATGGAGTACTGGTTGGAGGGACGTAAGCACGTTGTGCGAAAATCAGATATGGACGGAGAAGATCCTGTAATGATGCCGATGCGGCTCCATTCGTTGGGTGACAACCTCTACCTGCTTTATCAGCTGTACCGTGAATCCAGCTGGCAGGCATATCTGGAGTTGGGAGCCTTTAAACTAACAGAGGCGGGACTGACTCCGGTTGATATTTTCGCTACTTCGGATGGATTATCCAACAGCCTTTCTACGGAGATTGCTACTACCAGTTGGGACTATGAACTGAATGATGAAGGCTTCGACTATTGGTGGATATACTATTTCGACACCAAAAAAGCAATCATTTACCACCCGGTCACTGAAGACGGTGCGATAACCGGTGAGTTCATCCCATATATTTGGGACGGAAAAGTGTTTGCACCTGCCCCAAAAACAATCACGCCGAATGCACCCTAAGTTTATTATAGTGTCAAGACCGGACAATCCTTTAACCGGCCGGTTAGTCTATGGCATTGTGGGTTCACACCGTGAACTCATAGAGGGTTATGTAAAAGTCCGAGGTGGCGGCTGGTACGACAAAAACGATGAGAAGAAAGCCATCGTCCTGTATGGCAGTTCCGGAGATTTCGGCGAACCCCGGCTGGACATTCTGAAAGAGATACCTATTTTGCTCAAAGGGTATAAGTTCTATGTATCGTCCGACTGGGGAAAGACTTCAACGGAGATGGATATAAGCGGGGTGGAGTGGGTGTAAATGCTCTTCCTCCACCAGCATAAAGTCCTCCTGACTCCGGTAGCCAGTCACTTTGCCGAAGAATAAACACAGGCCTGCTTGAATGTTCAAAAACAGCTTCTAACGCATCTGTGCTGCATATTATTTGGATAAGCCAGGAAAAAGACTTGCATTTGTGGAGTAGTCAGCAAAACGACTGCACAGTGCTCTTTCTAATCGCAGGTTCAGATTGAGGTGAAAGTTAACACAATTTCATGGGGTTCGAATTCTATCGAATTTGGTCGGATTATAAGCCCTTGAAAGTGAACACAACGGGTGAACACAATTTGACAAAAAAGGCATCCTACGTGGTTGTAAGCCCGATACTCGTTTTTTGGAATGAGGAGGAATATTAGGGTATTTAACTAACTGATTTACAGCGAATTACAAACATGGCACGGCCTAACAAAAAGTTAGGCCGTGCTATTTTAAGGTGAAGGACAGTTTCTCCCGGGCCTTTTTTAGTATAGGGGGTATTTGCCAGGGCATCAGGACAAGACAGGCTATCTTTCGCCGGGCTCGCGCAGGAGGACCTGCGTCATGCAATGGGCGGCGCCGTAGCCGTCGATCAGGCTCTCAAGAGGAATCCACTCGACACGGACTCCATGACAGAGGACGAGGCCGTTGATAAGATTCTTGCCTTCATCGGCCGATAATCTTCGTTTCCCTGCCGTCTTCTTTCATTTCAATGGAAGGTTCGGCAGGGATATTTTTTTCGGCAAAATGGACTTGAAGTTCTTCGAAAGCATGCATCAGGGCATTCAGGTCACCCATCAGATTGTAAAGTCCGTCTTCAGACAAAACTGAACGGTCAACGTCCGGGCCGATTTCACCGCGCTCATCGGCCTCGAAATCTTCCAGCCACAGACCGGAACCGATGTAGTCTTTAAGAAGGCCCACCTTTTGAGCAAACTCCTTCAGCTCTTCTGCGCCGTCCGTCAGTGAAGCCACAACTGCGCTCAGGCGCTTAAACGCTTCACTCATCTGATTGATGCGTTCTTTCCTGCTTTCTTTTGCCATGTTTTCGGGATTGTGTTACGTCAAAATTCCGCAATCAGCATTAGCCAGCGTACGGCCGTGCCGCCCCATACTTCCTTGTAGGTGGCGGTGTTGAATTGTGGCCAGTAGGGTTCGTCGCCATTGTAGCGGGATTGCATGCCCACTGGAATTTCACCCACGGTTTCACCCGGCAGGGCGTTGTACAACTGGCACCAGGAACTGCCTTCTCCGTAAATCAGGGACTGACCGAAGGGGTTGTAACCCACTACCCAGCCCAACTGCTTTTCGGCAATCTGTTTAAGCTCCATGTCGCCAAGCAGGCGGGCGCAAATGGCCGCCCCCTTACCGGTTGCAAGGTTCACGGCTGTGTTTCCCTTGAAGGAGAACCAGACCGGGAAGGCCCTCAGGTAGTGCTCCTTATCCAGTTTGACGCCGTTGTGAAGCATCTCCTCATAGTCTTTGTCGGCCCCGTCGCGGATACCCACCTGCCATACGTAGAAGTTGGCCGAGTCCTTAACCTCGTCGATATGGTACACACCGCTGGGAGCCATTCCATAAGGCTCTACATAGGGCATGATGGACTTGAGATAGTCTCCCCAAAGGCGGGCCGATGCCATCCATTTCCCATAGTCGGGATGCTCGGGCTGGGTTTCGCAAAGGGCTTCGATGGCTTCCATGTAGGCGTAGTCCCTGGACTGGTGGTTGTAATGGACCGTGGTATTCTTTTTCAGGTTGCGGTAGAAGAAGCCTCGAATTCCTTTCTTTCCTATAGGTTTTGTGTTCTGGCAATCCAGGGTGAGGCGGATGTAATCGGCCGCCAGGCGTGCATATTCCTTATCACCGCTGAGTTTATAGAGCATGCTGGCTGCCCATGACATATTGGCGTGGTATTGACTTTCAGACGCCATCCTGGCGTGTCCGCCGTCCCTTCGCATTGTAAGTTCTTCAAAACCGTATCGGTCGAAGCGGGCCTTGGCGAAGGCAAAGTCTTCCCGGGCCACCTTTGCAAGGTTTTCCTTGAGTTCGGGATCGTGTTCCAGAATCATGGAGGTATAGGCTTCGATACCGGAGATGATGAAATTCTCCAGCGCACCGTCGTGGACGCGGATTTGCCTCCTGCCGGCGTCGTCTTCTGTTCCAAGGGCCCGGTCGGTCCAAAGGTTGGTGCCCCAGGACATTGCACGGTAGCCATCCCCAAGGCGGGAACGGAGGACATAATCCATACCCCACAGACCTTCTTCCATCAAGCGGTTGTAAAGTTGTGTGTGCCCTTTCTTTTTGTCTGTCTGTGCCATCTGGAACAGGGAATAGGAGATTTCGGCCGATTGCATGGTCTGCTGGGACATGTCTCCGGCGTCATGCCAGCCGCCGCACATGGGATAGGTCTGCCCCTTGTAAACGGCGTGAAGGTCCGTGTGGCAGGCTCCGTGTTTGCCGGGAACCGGATAGCCGCAGCGCTCGACAAAAAGGAAGTTGACAAGCCTCCAGGCCGAATCCTCCCAGACATCGTCGTTGATGTAGAAGGGGAATGTGGTCACGCCTCCCGCCCTCAGGCGATAGCGCCCCGGAGTTTTCCAGGCGGAAAAGTCTGCGGTGCGGAAGTTGCCGATACGGGTTTTCCCGCTGCGTACCTCTCCTTCGAACACTACGGCCCCGCTTTCATCATCCAGCAATTCAAAGCGCTCCGGATTGCCGTCAACGTTGATGATGGCGGTCTTTTCGGCCTCACTGGTATATCCGCTGGTCGAGAAGATGATGCGGTTCTTTCCAGGCAACCAGCCCACTACCGGCTCAGGATCTGCCACCTTCTCCAGCAGGACATTGTCCACGTCGAAGCGCAGGGTGTCGCCCATGGTGAGCTCCCTTCCGAATATCTCGATGGCGAATTTCAGGCAGCTTACCTTGTCCCTGTCCAGGGCATCGAATTCAAGGAAGCAGTCGTTCCACTGGTTGTTCTTCAAATTGATTTCATGGTAGCCTTCACGTCCGTAAGGGTCCGGAACCTTGACTTCGCCTTCATTCTCGAGGTACAGGTTAAGGTAAACGGTCCTTGCTCCTTCGCACGATGGATAAATGCTGAAGCGCAGGCGGTTGTAGCCGCGCCAATCGGCACCGCCCAAATCGTAGGTGGCCATGCAAGTGCCGCGTCCAAGGCCCCAGTCCAGCATCTTTTCGGGCATCGATGGGGCTTCCAGGCGCAGGCTGTGTGCACCTTCGCGGCTTCTTTCGCTGGTTAGGGAAATACTTCCGATTCCGCTGTGCGTCCATCCTTCCAGGCTTTCCATGTCGCATAGAATCTGCGAAGTGACCGCGGGTTTCAGCGAAGCGAATGTCTCGAAAGCCTTGTCTTCGCGTACCGGAAGCGGCCTGTGAACGTATCCGGTTTCCAAGACATCGGCACGAAGCTGTTTGTCAATCTGGGCTGGGGAGAGGGGAGCGTTGAGCAGAAGGAGGATCCCCAGGAACATTATGTGGCTTTTCTTTAACATGATGGTAATTAGTTTTATTATCGCTTATTTTTCCAGGCTAATCCTGAAGACCAGCGAGGTGTTGAAATTATCCAAATTGCGGGGACAGGTGATTACGAGGCCTTCCGGGCTCCGGCTCCATTCAAGCGGGGCTTCAAAGCCGAGCAGCGAGACGTCTTTTATCTTCTCCAATCCTTCCTTTAATGTATGGACTGTAAGTTTCCTGCCGTCTTCCGGAACGGCCATGGTGAAAACATACAGGCAGCCGTCTTTCCCCAGGGTGAATCGAAGGTCTTGGGCGTCGAAAGGGAAATCGGCCTGGCCATTGATATCCATCCATTTACCCACTTCTTCCAACATTTTCACGGCATCTTCCTCAACGCTCCCGTCCGGACGGATGGGAATGTCCAGCCGGACCTCCTGAAATGAATCGCTGTCGGCCATTTTAACTGAGCCACGCGGCTCTTTTGACGGGATTTCCGGGAACTTCGGTATCGGGGGCAGAGTGGCTTTTTCAGCCTGCATGCAGCAGCCTGCAGCTGCACAAGAAAGGATGATTGCTGAAAGCCATTTCATGGGTCCTAGTGTTGGTTGAAACAAAGTTACAAGAATTTTTCGTAAATTTGAATTCGGATAATAAGAACAATATATGATTCCCAGATATTTTGCGGCAGGCTTTGTCCTGGCTTCTTTTTTTGCAATGGCTTGCGCTTGCGCCCGGGATAATGGCATAGTATGTCCCAACGAAGTCCAGAAGCAGTGTGACCTTGGCCGATGGAAGCAATATCGGCCATAAGCGCATTTGCCGTTTCGATCCTGTGGAGTTGAAGGCCCTTCGCTTCGAATGCGACAGCGCGAAAGCTAAACCGCTTATCCGGAGTTTCCAGGCCTTCAGTTTACAATAATTACACTTCCAGGATTCGCCGGCCACGGAGTCGCTCGCATCAGAGTACAATACTCCCAAAAAGAAGCTAAAGATTTTGAAGATAAGAATTTGTTCCAGATAAAAAAGACGATTTCCCCGGTCGAATCTATCACTATTTTTTTATCTTTGTAAGCAAATAGAAATCAGGCATGAAAAAGCTGGGACATATTTTTCTCCTTGTTCGGATTATGTCCGATGCCGAAGATATGTTCTCCAAGCCTGAGGCAACGAGGGATTGGTAAAACTTTAGACTCAAAGATAGGGAAAAATAAAAATAAGGTTATGGAGTATTTGATATTGTCTCTTGGGGGGCTGGTCCTGGTGATTCTGGCGTCGGTTTTCATTTCCAGAAGCATTATCTCCAAGGAGAAATCGGCCTTTGAGGTGGATAAGGCGAAGCTGGAAAGCGAACTTGGCTTCGCCAGGAAGGAACTTGATACCCAGGAACGGGTTCATAAAGAGGCAATGGAGGCCCTGGAAAGGCGTTTCGATGAAACGGTGGCCAAAGTCAGCGCCCAGCTGAAAGACGAGACCTCGAATATGCTGAAGCAAAGGCAGAAAGAGTTCTCCGAGACCAGCAACCAAAGCCTTGGGCAGATAATGAACCCGCTGAAGGAGAATATCGCCGCTTTGAAAAAAGTGATGGAAGACGGTAAGACGGAGCTTGCGGAACGGAGCGGCCAAATGAAGGGACAGATTCAAAGCCTCCTGGCGCAAAGCGAAGCGGCTCGCAAGAGTGCCGATGAACTGGCCGCCGCCTTCAAGCACGGCATCAAGATGCAGGGGGACTGGGGCGAAACCATCCTGGAAGAGCTGCTGTCGGCCCAGGGCCTCACGAAAGGCATACATTTCGACACTCAGGCCGTTATTTACGGGGCCGATGGCAAAGCCGTCAGGACCGATGCGAACAGCACCCTTCGCCCTGACGTTATCCTTCACCTTGACGAGCAGCGGGAGGTCATCATAGATTCCAAAGTTTCGCTCACCGCCTATGTGGATTATGTGAATGCCGAAAATGAGGCGGACCGTCAGATGTTTCTGAGAAAGCATCTGGAAAGCATCAGAAAGCACGTCAAGGAGCTTTCCGCAAAGGATTATTCCTCTTATATCCAGGCTCCGAAAGTGAGTGTGGGCTATGTTATCATGTTCATCCCGAACATCGGCGCCCTGTGGACCGCAATGAATGCCGAGCCTGACCTATGGCGCAATGCGGCCGATGCCAATGTCTATATCGCCGACGAACAAAGCCTTTACGGCGCCCTGAAGATTGTGAGCATGACCTGGACCCAGGTCAAACAGGCCCAGAATCACGAGGAAGTGTTCAAGCTGGCCGATGAAATGATAAAACGCGTGGGTATCTTCATGGACGAATACAAGAAGATAGGGGAGTCGCTGGACAAGGCTTATGCACATTATGAAGAAGGCCGGAAGAAACTTGTCCCCGAAAGGCAGAGCATCATCCAGACCTCCAAGAAGTTGATCGAATTGGGCGCAAAGAACAGCAGCTCACATCCAATCACCGAAATATCAGACAGTTAGTCTATTCCCTTAAATTCAATCGTTGCCTTTCCGTCTCTCACTTCCAAGCTGGTTTCCGCGCCCAGGATAAGAGGCAGGTTCACCTTGCCGTGGCCAGCCGGGAAACCGCAGAAGACGGGTATGGGATAGTCTTTCAGGTAGGCGTTGAACATCTCTGGAACGCTGCCGTAGCCAAGATCGTCTTTGCAGTCGGTGAAATCGCCCAGTATTACGCCTTTGCAGCGGTCCAGAACGCCATAGTGAATGAACATGTTGATAAGGCGGTCCAGGTTATGGAAGGTTTCGCCGTCATCTTCCAGGAAAAGAATGATTCCATCCTGATCCAAAGCGCATGCACTGCTGCCGATTGTGGCTGCGAGTGTGCAAAAATTGCCTCCCATAAGCTTCCCGCAGGCTTTTCCCTCACGGCTGAACTCCCCGGCCGGCAGCTCGTATCTTGGCAGAACGCCGGAAAGAATGTCCCTTAAAACAGTGCTTGATATATCTTTACCCTCCGCGGGAGCCATGAATGAACACATTGTCCCGTGGATGCTCATAATGCCCGCCTTTGCCGCCATCTGGTGGAAGGTGGTAATGTCGCTGAAACCTATCAGCCACTTGGGATTGGCTGAAAACTCTTCCAAGGGCAGGCGGTCAATCAGGTGAATTGCGCCATAACCGCCTCGGCTGAAAAGGATTGCCTTAATGGAGCCGTCCCTTAGCGCCCAAAGGAAATCTTCCTGCCTTTCCTCCGGGGTTCCGGCGTAGTATCTCAGGTTAACTTTTCCTACGTTCGGCCCTACCACGGGTTCATACCCCCAGGAGCGAAGCACTTCGGCGCTCCGGCTTACATTTTCCATCGGCGTAAAATAGGAAGGGGAAATGATGGCTATTTTGTCTCCGGGTTTCATTACTATTTATTATTACTGACTCCGTAGCCGAACAGTGCGAAATCCCCTTTGAGGGGGTCGTCTGGGAAAATTTCCGCCATTGTGGCGGTGAGCTTCAACGCGGCGCCCATACTCGCGCATTTGCTCCGGCATAGGCCAAGAGCCATGGCTTCCTGCAGCACGTGTGTGTCCAGGGGCATAATCAGGCTTCGGCGGTCAATTATGTCTTTCCAAAGCCCCAAATCCACGGGGGAGCCGCTCCGGACCATCCATCGAAGGAACATGCACACCCTCTTGCAGGCCGAACTGTCGTCCTTTGGAATCACGGCCCCGCCATCGTGTGTGGCGAACCAGCCGCAAAGGGCTTTTACCGCTTCTCGGGCATCGCCGGCATTCGCTCCCACATATGAATGCAAGGAGCCGAAGTCCCCAAGGAGGCGACGGTAGGCGCGAAGGAAGAGCAGCATTTCGTGGCGGGTATAAAGCCGGTAAAAACAGGCCCCGCTGTCCTGGATGTCGTTTTCAAAAACGCCTTCCAATACCCAGTGCAGGGGCTCCCCGCCGCTTTTTTCCAGCATCCACTGGATTTTGGGAAGGAACTGCGCCCGGCTGCCATAACTGATGCTTTGGGCAAGGAACGCCATGGTCTCGCGGTTGGCGTCCCCGCTCACCTGATGCATGAACCAGGAAGGATCTCCATTGATGAAATCCGCCCTCTCATATTCCTGGGCATATGCCAGCAGTTTTTCCCTTACGCTCTGTTCTATCATAGGATTTCTGCAATCATTTCAAGAAATGCGGCATCGGTCTGGTCAAAGTTGCCGATAAACTGGCTGTCTATATCCAGGACTGCCACCACCTCGCCGTTCCGTATGACGGGAACCACGATTTCGCTCTTGGATTCACTGGAGCAGGCAATGTGCCCCGGAAATTCCTCGACATCCGGAACGACCAGGGTTTTCCCTTCCTTCCAGGCGCTTCCGCAGACTCCCTTTCCATAGCCGATGCGAAAACAGGCTTCCGGGCCTTGGAAAGGTCCAAGGACAAGCTGCTTGCCCGTAACCCGGTAGAATCCAGTCCAGAAAAATTTCA
Source organism: uncultured Bacteroidia bacterium (assembly GCA_902772985.1). Taxonomy (GTDB): domain Bacteria; phylum Bacteroidota; class Bacteroidia; order Bacteroidales; family UBA932; genus Cryptobacteroides. The sequence continues at coordinate 9,375 of CACYCP010000050.1, forward strand.
TTCTGCCATGGATGAGGGCGGCCATGTTCGCCATTCTGGCAACAGGGTCCTCTTCGTCCCCGAGGAACAGTCTCACATCCTGCCAAAGGCGCAGGTAACGGAAACTTTTCAGGGGGATGTGGCAATAGCCTTCCGGATGCTTTTCCAGATAGTTCTGGTGCCGCTCCTCGGCCAGGAAGAAATTATTAAGGGGCAGAAGTTCAACGGCTAGGGGAGCGCCAAACTTTGCTTCCATTGCCTTGAAAACGGCTTCGATGAGGGGAATATCTTCCGCCGACGTGTAATAGACGCCGGTCCTGTAACGCGTGCCGCTATCTTCTCCCTGGCGGTTCAGGCTCAGGGGGTCGATAATTGTAAAAAACAGCCGTACAAGCGTCTCCGGGTTAATTTTTCCCGGGTTATACTTTACGCGAACAGTTTCGGCAAAGCCGGTCATGTCGGTATAGACTTCCTCGTATGACGGGGGAGAGTCGCTCTGGCCGTTGGCATATCCGCAGACGGCCTCGGAGACACCGTCCACATCGGCAAAAAAATGCCGGGCGCCCCAAAAGCACCCGGCAGCAAAATAGAGCTCTTTATACATCGAGTGCCTTCTCGTATCCTGAGCGATACTGGTAATGGAGGAGTTTCGTGGCCTGCTCGTCGCAGATGAATTTCTGGACGATGGGATTCCACTTGACCGGCCTGTTGAGTTCCATGGCTATGTTGCCCAGGTTGCAAACCGTGCAGGAGGAATGTCCAACTTCGATGGGAACGTTGGGGTCGATGCGGCTCTTCACGGCCTCGATGAAGCGGCGGTGATGGCCCACCTTGGTCTCGTAAGGAACATCGCTCTGTCCAACATTCATTTCCCATTCAGGCCTGGAGGCCTCGAACTTGCCGCGGGAAACCTTGATCCAGCCGCGTTCTCCGTAAATCTGTACGCCGGGATTGGCGCCGTCGAAAGGCTCGTCGGAAAGGATGATGCCGTTATCGTACTTGAAGGTGAGATAATCGTAATGGCTCCAGCCCGGAGGGATAATCTCGGCAGGGCCGCTGCCGTCCTTTCCAAGGGCCCACTGGGCTATGTCGTACATATGTGCGCCCCAGTCGGTCATGAGACCGCCGCCGCAAGGCTTGTACCAGCGCCATGCGCCCCAAAGCTGCTCGTTCTGCTCCGGAGTGATGATAGGGTCTAGGTCTGAATGATAATAGACCGAAGTGGGAAGGGGCCCCAGCCATTTATCCCAGTTAAGTCCTGCGGGAACATCCATTTTGGGAAGTTTGCAAGGAACCGGGGCGGGAGTGTATGGATTGGTCTCGTTGCGGCCCACATAGACTTTCAGCTTGCTTATCTTTCCAAGCTCTCCTTCGCGGGCAAGGTTTGTAGCGTGGATGAATTCCTCGCTGGAACGCTGCTGGGAGCCCATCTGAAGGATGCGGTTGTATTTCCTTACGGCCTTCACAAGCTGCTGTCCTTCGTAAATGGTAAGGGTCGCGGGCTTCTCCAGATAGATGTCCTTCCCGGCCTTGCAGGCGGCGATGGCAATCACTGCGTGCTGGTGGTCAGGGGTGGCAATTACCACGGCATCAATGTCTTCGCGGGCAAGGAGGTCCTGATAGTCTTCATACAGGTCCACCTTAACCTTGCGCTCGCCCTTGGAGCTGTAATAGTCCTTTACGCGGCGCTCGAAACGGTCCCGCTTTACGTCATAGACATCGCAGCCGGCAACAACCCTTACGTCGTCCATGGACATGAAGCCGCTAAGCAGGTACATTGCCTGCTGGCCAAGGCCGATGAATCCCATGTTTACCTTATCGTTCTTACTGTTTTTTGGGGCTTTGGCGGCAGGTGAAGCCGATGCTCCGAAAGCCTGGACAGGCATGAGGCCTGCTGCTGCTCCGATGGCGGAGAATTTAAGGAAATCTCTTCTTTGCATAGTTATCAGTGTAGGTTTTTGCAAATATAATTCTTATCTTTGAGAAATCAAATAATTGTACTTAATGAAGCATTTTCCCTTTATTTTTGGATTGGTTGCCGCCCTTTTCATCTCTTGCGGGCAGCACGCTGAAGTGGGTTCCGGGCAGGTCCAGTGGCAGGCCTCGTGGATAGGCGCTCCCTGGGACGGGGAAGAGTTCGACAAGACTACTGTCCTTCCCGCACCGGAATTCCGCAAGGAAATACTTGTTTCAAAGCGCCTTGAAAAGGCAGTGGCCCACGTTTGCGGACTGGGATTCTTCGAACTTTCCGTGAACGGCGGCAAGGTTGGGGACCAGGTCCTTGTCCCCAACGAGAGTTCCTACGGCCCCAGGGGAGAAAGGATCAATTTCGACCCGGTTCCCATGATAGATACCTCCTGGCGCAATTACCGCGTGTATTATCTGGACTACCAGCTCGAGGACATCCTGAAAGAAGGGGAGAATACAATTGACATAATCCTTGGCAACGGTTTCTTCTCTACCGGTAGGCTGCGCTGGGTGGCCCCTTACGGCACTCCTCGCCTCATCTTCCAGTTGGAGTTGGACTATGCCGACGGCAGCAGGGAGACCATCGTGAGCGACAACAGCTGGAAGGTGCGCCGGAGCCCCATCGTCCTTAACGACATGTTCGAGGGGGAAATCTATGACGCCAGGAAGGAGGATTCCTCCGAATGGGAGAACGCCGTCACGCGAAATGCTCCCGAAGGCGCCCTGATGCTCCAGACGGGCCCGGCCGACAAGATCAAGGAGGAATTGGAACCGGTGTCCATAAGCGCCCTCCCGGACGGACGCTGGGAGGTGGACTTCGGTGACTACATCACCGGCTGGGTCAAGCTCATGGACTTCAATCTTGCCGAAGGTGCGGAAATAAGCATCGAATTCCCCATCGAAGGGGATTTCAACGGGGTGTACAAGTACATCGGCCGTGGAGGAATGGTGGAAAGCTATGCGCCCCGTTTCAGCTGGTGGACCTTCAGGAAAGCCGTTATAAGCGGCTGGGAGGGTGAATTGAAAAAGGACAAGCTGATTGCGCAGGTGGTCTATTCCGACGTTGACGTGGTGTCGGAATTCGACTGCTCCAATCCTCTCCTTGTGCGCATCCACAATATTTGGATCCGTACCCAGAAGGATAATATGCACCTTAGCGTGCCCACCGATTGCCCCCACCGCGAAAAGGGACCTTATACCGGGGACGGGGAAGTCGCCTGCGTGACCGTGATGAGAAATTTTGGGGTGGACGAGTTCTACCGCAAATGGTTGCGCGACATTTCCGACTGTCAGGATGCCAAGACCGGATATACTCCCAACGCTGCTCCCTGGCATACTGGCTGCGGCGGCGGTGTTCCCTGGGGCGCGGCAATTTGCATCATCCCCTGGGAGCATTACTTGCACTACGGGGACCCGTCGGTGCTGGAAGAGCATTTCGATGCAATGCGCGCCCAGCTGGACTATATGACCACCTGGCGCACTCCGGAGGGTGTCATGTACATGCAGCAGTTCAAGGACAACGGTGAGATTGACTACTGGAAGAACTTGGGTGAATGGTGCCCGCCGTACAATCTCGTCAATGACAGCCTGGTCCATACTTACTTCCTTTGGAAATGTGCAAACTTCGTGGCCTCGGCCGCAAAGACCATAGGAAAGGGGGAGGAAGCCCGGAAGTATGCCGCATTGGCCGCCGAAGTGAGGGAAGCCTTCCATAAAGTGTTTTACAATCCCGAAACCCAGTCCTACGGAAATCTGGACGGGGCTAATATCTTCGCCCTTGCCATGGGTGTCCCGGAAGATATCAAGGAGGGCGTACTGAAAAGCCTGAAAACCGAAATCCAGGGCAACGGAGGCCATCTTATCACCGGAATCTTCGGCACCCAGCTTTTCTTCGACGTGCTTTGCGATAACGGCCTGGAGGAAATGGCCTACAGCGCCATGACCAAAACCGACTATCCCAGCTACGGCTGGTGGATAGCGCAGGGGGCCGATACTTTCTGGGAGGACTGGCCCGGCGAAAGCTCCAAGAATCATCCTATGTTCGGCGGCGGAATAAGCTGGATGTACAGCCGTATCGCCGGCCTGCAGATAGATGAAAGCAAGCCCGCCTACAAGCATTTCATCGTGCGTCCCACCCCCGTCGGGGACCTGAAATGGGCTTCCTACAGCATTGAAACGCCTCGTGGAAAGGCCGCTGTGAAGTGGGAGCTTGAAGATGACGAGTTCTGCCTGGAGGTCCTTGTGCCTAAGGGCTCGTCGGCCACTGTCTATATGCCCTGGGGCGGCAAAGCCCTCACGCTGAAGGCCGGGGAACATAAGCTCAAGGCCGAGAAGCCGGCTTTCAAGGCCGATGACCTCCTTTGCGAGGGCATGGAGGAGCCGCTCGGCATAGATTCGGCCTTGCCTCATTTCAGCTGGAAGATTGATAGCGATGCCCCTATGGCACAATCGGCCTATGAAATTGAGGTCGGGCCGGACCTTTGGGACAGCGGAAAAGTGCTGTCTTCAAGGCAACTTATGATTCCCTACGAGGGTATTCCCCTTAAATCCCGCACCCAGGCCTGGTGGAGGGTAAGAGTCTGGAATCAGGACGGGGAGGTATCGGCCTGGAGTGAAAAACAGCGCTTCGGCATAGGGATAATAGGGGAGGACCGTCTTGAAGGCGAATATATTGGCGCGGTGAGCGGTGAAGGCAGGGCTCCAATCCTGAAAAAGACTTTCGCCATCGAAGAAAAAACCTCACCGGCTATCCTTTATGTCAATTCCCTTGGCTACCACGAGGTTTATATCAACGGCGAAAAACTGGGCGACGGAGTCCTGAACCCGGCGGTTTCCCAGTTGGACAAACGCTCCCTCATAATGTGTTACGAAGTGTCGGAAATGCTCAAGAAGGGAGAAAATGAGATTCTGATCTGGGCCGGCTCCGGCTGGTACAAGCCCGCTACCTTCGACGCCGCTTATCCCGGTCCGCTTGTGAAGGCCGAACTGGATATTTGCGGAAAGCCCGTACTTTGCACCGACGCGTCCTGGAAGGGCGCCTGGAGCGGTTATCGTGACGTGGGGACCTGGCAGGCCCACCATTTTGACGGCGAGGTCATCCACGCGGGCACAGAGCCCAAGTGGGGCCCCGTAGATGTAGTGAAGATAGAGGGCATTGCCGCCACCATGCAAATGTGCGAGCCTTGCCGGGTGCAGGAAACCCTTAAGCCGGTTGGCGTGGAAAAGATGGATGACGGCAGCTGGAAGGTGGATTTCGGCCGCTGCTCCAATTCCCTTTTTGAAATCAAACTTCCGCCCCTTCCCGCCGGCCACAAGGTCAAGGCCGTTTTTGCCGATATCGACACGGAAGGCTTCAATCCGTCCATCTGCGGCTGGGACGAGTACATTTCCTCCGGTTCGAAGGAGGGTGATACATTCATCAACAAATTCAACCACCACGTCTTCCGCTATGTGAAGATTGAAGGCCTGGACAAAGCTCCTTCGCTGGAATCGATGAAGGCCCACAGGATGCGCACCGACTACAAGCAGGGCGGCTATTTCCGCAGTTCCGACGAGGATCTTAATTCTATCCACGACCTGATGGCCTGGACCATGGAGAACCTTGCCTTCGACGGTTATATGGTGGATTGCGCCAGTATCGAGCGCCTGGGTTATGGCGGCGACGGAAACGCTTCCACCCTTTCTCTCCAGATCCGCACGGCTACCGGGCCTTTGTACATGAACTGGCTCCAGGCCTGGATTGACGTACAGCTGAGTGACGGCTGCCTTCCCCACACCGCCCCCTCGCCATACCGTGCCGGCGGCGGTCCCTACTGGTGCAGTTTCATTGTCCAGGCTCCTTGGCGCAGCTACGTGAGTTATGCCGATGCTCGGCCCTTGGAGCGCTGCTATCCCGCCATGAAGCGCTGGCTGGGCTATGTGGAAAAATATATGGAGGGCGGCCTTCTGAAGTGCTGGCCGGAATATTCCCACCGCTGGTGGTATCTGGGCGACTGGGCCGCTCCGGAAGGGGTTGACGTACGGAATCCCGAATCGATAGACTTGGTGAATAACTGTGCAGTGGTCCAGTCCCTCATTGACCTCGAAAAGATTGCCATGCTGCTCGGGGAAGAGGACGAGGCCACGGCTTTCCGCGAAAAATGCGAAACTCTCAGAAAGACCATACACAGCACATTCTTCAAGGCAGGGGAGAACATTTATGCCAGCGGTTGCCAGCTTGACATGGTTTATCCTTTGCTGGTTGGAGCGGTTCCGGAAGAGCTGGTTCCGGCCGTCCGGGCAAAGTTGAAAGAAAGGACAGAAAGCGAGTATGACGGTCACCTGAAGACCGGCCTTGTGGGCATCCCTGTAATTACCGAATGGGCAAGCCTGGAAGGCGAATGCGACTGGATGTACGGAATGCTTAAGAAAAAGGATTATCCCGGCTATCTGTATATGATGGAAAATGGCGCCACTGGTGTCTGGGAAGTGTGGGAAGGCAGCAGAAGCTACTTCCACAATTGCTATAACGGCATCGGGAGCTGGTTCTACCAGGCCCTTGGCGGCATAATTCCCCTGGAGCCAGGATACTCCCGCGTGAGCATAAATCCCCAGGCGCCTGAAGGCCTGGACTGGGTGGAGGTGTGCCAGGAAACTCCATACGGCAGCATACTCGTGAAGCGCAATGGAAAGAAAGTCGAGGTGGAACTTCCCGTCGGGGTGAGCGCAGTTATCGGCGGGAAGGAATATTCATCGGCAAAAACACTAAAAATTAACACTAAAATATAATGAAACGCATTTTTCTTTTGCTGTGTGCAGCAGCTTTGATTCTTGCCTGCAAACAGGCACCTACGCCCGAGAAAAGGGCAAGAGAACTCATTGCCCAGATGAGCATCGAGGAAAAGGCCTCGCTTATGGTCCATCCTTCGGCTCCGATCGAGGAACTGGGCATTCCGGCCTATAACTGGTGGAATGAAGCCCTTCACGGAGTGGCCCGCAACGGAAAAGCCACGGTTTTCCCGCAGTCCATCGCAATGGCCGCTTCTTTCGACGAGCCTTTGCTCCTGGAAGTTTTCACGGCTGTGAGTGATGAAGCCCGCGTAAAGAACCGCCAGGCTTTGGAAAGCGGTCACGTCGGCCAGTATCAGGGCCTTACGTTCTGGACGCCGAACATTAACATTTTCCGTGATCCCCGCTGGGGACGCGGCATGGAAACCTACGGAGAGGATCCCTACCTCACCGGAGTCATGGGAATGGCTGTCGTCCGCGGCCTCCAGGGGCCTTCCGACGCTCCCGTGCTCAAAGGCCACGCCTGCGCCAAGCACTATGCGGTTCACAGCGGTCCGGAACCTATCCGCCATTCTTTCAATGCCGAGATCAGCGAGCGCGACCTTCGCGAAACCTATCTTCCTGCCTTCAAAGACCTTGTAACCAAGGCCGATGTACAGGAAGTGATGATTGCTTACAACAGCTTCCGCGGCTATCCTTGCGGCGCCAGCGATTACCTTATCAATACCATTTTGAGAGGGGAGTGGGGCTACAAGGGCATAGTGCTCAGCGACTGCGGAGCCATTGACAATTTCTGGCATAAAGGCCAGCATGAATTCAGCCCCGATGCCGTCCACGCCACCGCCATTGCAATCAAGACCGGTACCGATTTGAACTGCGGCAGCACATATTTCAATATTCCCGAGGCCGTGGAGCAGGGCCTCCTGGACGAATCCTACGTGGACCAGTCCCTGGAACGCCTCATTGCCGCCCGCATCCGCATGGGTGAACTGGATGGCAATGTCGAGCCCTGGAAAGACCTGCCCGACGATATCGTGGAAGGGGAGGAGCATCTGGCCCTTTCCCGGAAGATGGCGCAGGAAACTATGGTCCTCCTGCAAAACAAGAATCAGATCCTGCCTTTGCAGCCCAGCCCGAAGATAGCCCTCGTAGGCCCCAATGCCGACGACAGGGAAATGCAGTGGGCTAACTACAATGGCATTCCCGACCGCACCGTCACTCTGGCCGATGCTATGAAAGAGCGCATTCCCGGCCTCATTTGCATTCCCGGATGCGAGAGGGTAGAAATGGAAGGCGTTTCAACTCTGGACGAAAAAGCTGTGTTGAAGCAGCTTGAAGGCATTGAAACCGTGGTGTTTGCCGGCGGTATCTCTCCTTGGCTTGAAGGCGAGGAAATGGATGTCAAGTATCCCGGATTCAAGGGCGGTGACCGCACCAGCATCGAACTTCCCGATGTCCAGCGCCGTCTGCTGAAAGCCCTTCACGATGCAGGGAAGAAGGTCATCCTGGTGAATTTCTCCGGCTCTGCCATAGCCCTTGAGCCCGAGACCGAAAGCTGCGACGCCATCCTCCAGGCCTGGTATCCCGGAGAGGAAGGCGGCCTGGCCATAACCGATGTTCTCTTCGGAGATTTCAATCCTTCCGGCAGGCTTCCCGTCACCTTCTACAAGAACACGGAACAGCTTCCCGATTTTGAGGATTATTCGATGAAGAACCGCACATACCGCTATTCCCAGGACTCTCCGTTGTATCCTTTCGGTTTCGGCCTGTCCTACACCACTTTCGAATATGGAACTCCTCAGGTCAAGGGTAAGGAATTGCTTGTTCCTGTAACAAATATCGGTATCAGGAACGGTGCCGAAGTGGTCCAGCTGTATGTACGCCTCCCCGAAGATGCGGAAGGCCCTCTGAAGTCGCTGCGCGGATTCCAAAGGGTGGAAATCCCCTCCGGCGAAACCGTTACGGTAAAATTCCCCCTTACTCCCGAAACCTTCCTTTCCTGGAACGAAGAGAAGCAAGACATGCTTCCCACAAAGGGCAAGTGGGAACTGATGGTCGGCGGCAATTCGGCCGATTTGAATATTGTGGAGTATTTGTATAAATAAATATGAAAAAATCGTTAATAGCCCTTTGCCTTGGCGCATTGTTGCTGCCATCCTGTGGAAAGGATTCCATCGAGATACCCGTCGATGGTGGAAAACTGACCGTACAGGCCCTGAGGGACGATGCCATCCGGGTCCGTCAGGTTCCCTCCGACGCAATGCCTCTGGAGGAACTCATCTATACCCTGACTCCCGCAAAGCCGAAGTGCAAGATCAGCAAAAACGGTGATATCCAAAGCCTTGCAACCTCGAAGATGAGCGTGGAATACAGTTCCCTCACCGGGCTGCTCACTTTCAAGGATGCAGGCGGAAACATCCTTCTGGAAGAGTCCTACAGGGCGGTTACCCCGTCCAAGGTGCAGGATGCCGATACTTACTCGGCATCGGTAAGTTTCCTTTCGCCTGAAGGAGAGCACCTTTTCGGCGCCGGCCATTTCCAGGACGAATTCCTTGATGTCCGTGGCGTTTCCCGCCGCCTTATCCAGGTGAATACCCAGATTTCCATACCGATGTTCATTTCCAACAAGGGATATGGCCTCCTGTGGCACAACTACTCCCTTATTGAACTTAACCAGCCGGAGGAAGGTTTCTCCCCGGAAAGCAACCAGGCCGAAACCTGGATTGACATTCCCGAAGACGGAGAGTATTCCTTCATGATAAGCGTGGGCCACAATATGTGTGCAAAGCATTATCTAGCAGTTGACGGGAATGCCCTGATAGATTACTCCAATCACTGGGCCCCTCCCACCATGTCTGGTAAGGTGTTCCTGAACGCTGGAAGGCATTTCCTGGAGGTTCGCACGGCCGAAAATTCTTCTCCTACAGTTAGTTGGAGGAAAATTACGGACGAGACTCACCTGTGCTCCCCGGTTTCCTCTGGGGTGGATTACACCGTGTTTGCCGGTGGCGCCGACCAGGTCATGCACTCCTTCCGCAGCCTTTCCGGCCACGTTCCACAGATGCCCGACTGGGCTTTCCGCTACATCCACTGCAGGGAGCGTTATGCCACCCAGGACCAGCTTCTCACCGCCGCCCGCCGTTTCCACGAAGAAGGCATTCCGGTGGGTACCATTGTTCAGGACTGGCAGTACTGGGGCAAGTATGGTTGGAACGCAATGGAGTTTGACGAGGATATCTATCCTGACCCCAAGGCTATGGTGGACGAGGTTCACGACCTTGGCATGCACATCATGCTTTCGGTCTGGTCCAAGGTGGACAAGAATTCCAAGATGGGTAAGGTAGCTTCCGAAAAGGGCTACTACATTGAAAATTCCGACTGGATAGACTTTTTCAATCCCCAGGCAGCCAATTTCTACTGGGAGAATATGCTCGAGAGGCTTGTTCCCAATGGATTCGACGCGTGGTGGCAGGATGCTACCGAGCCCGAAAATGACGACCTGAAAGGCCGCAGAATCGGCCCTGACGGCATTCCTGGAGAGATTTACAGGAACGTTTTCCCTCTCAAGGTCGTGGAAACCGTTTATAACGGCCTGCGCAAGGTGCAGCCGGAGCGCAGCCCGGTTATCCTTACCCGCAGCGGCTTTGCCGGAATGCAGCGTTTTGGAACCATCACCTGGAGCGGCGACGTAGGCCACCAGTGGGGTGATTTCCGTCGCCAGATTATCGCCGGACTCGGCCAGAACGCCTCCGGTCTTCCCTGGTGGACCTGCGATGCCGGCGGCTTCTTCCGCCCTGACGACCAGTACACCAATGCCGATTACCAGGAGTGCATGATACGCTGGATACAGGCAGCAGTCTATATGCCCTTCATGAGGGTTCACGGCTGCGCCAGCCGCACAGAGCCTTGGGAGTATCCGGCCGAAATCCGCCGCCTTTTCGAAAAAGCTATCGACCAGCGTGAAAGTCTCCAGCCTTACATCCTGAAATGTGCAAAGCGGGTTTCCGAAGAGGATTACACGATGATGAGGCCCCTTATTTTCGATTTCCCTGAAGATTCCCAGGCGCTGCTCCAGAAGACCGAATATATGTTTGGCCCGGATTATCTGGTTTGCCCCGTGACCGAGCCCAAGGTGAGCACCTGGAAGGTTTACCTGCCCCGGAACGAAGGTGGATGGGAGGATTGCAGGACCGGGGAAAAATTCGTCGGCGGCCTCTATTATAACGTTCCCGTCGATATGGAAGCCATCCCTGTTTTCAAGAGACTGTAAATATGAGAAAAATCGTAATCGGCCTGTGGGTCGCGTTATTCCTTTGCCCTTTTGGACTAAAGGCTCAGACATACCCTTTCAGGGACGAGACACTTCCAATCGAGAGCAGGGTTGAAGACCTTCTTGGACGCCTTACTCTTGACGAGAAGATAGACCTTCTCCGTGCAACTTCGCCGGCCATTCCAAGGCTTGGAATAGAGAAATACTATCACGGAAACGAAGCTTTGCACGGCATTGTGCGCCCCGGCAAATTCACCGTTTTCCCGCAGGCGATAGCACTTGCGGCAAGCTGGGATCCGGCTTTCCTGGAAAGTGTGGCCGGAACCATCTCCGATGAGGCCAGGGCCCGCTGGAACCAGCTGGAAAGGGGAAAACTCCAGAAAGACCAGTTCTCCGATCTCCTCACATTCTGGTCTCCGACTGTGAATATGGCCAGGGACCCGCGCTGGGGCCGTACCCCGGAAACATACGGCGAGGATCCCTTCCTGACCGGAGAAATGGGCGCCGCTTTCGTCCGTGGCCTCCAGGGATACGACCAGCGTTACCTGAAGGTGGTTTCCACGCCCAAGCATTTCACCGCCAACAACGAAGAGCACAACCGTTTTGAATGTAATGCCATCATAAGCGAGAAGGACCTGAGGGAGTATTATCTTCCGGCTTTCGAGTCCTGCGTCCGCAGGGGAAAGGCAGCTTCAATCATGTCGGCATACAATGCCATTAACGGCGTTCCCTGCTCGGCCAATCCCTGGCTTCTGACGAAGGTTCTTAGGGAAGACTGGGGCTTTGACGGCTATGTGGTGTCGGACTGCGGTGCCGTCGGATGCATCGTGGACGACCATCATTTTGCCAAGATGTACGAAACCGCAGCCCAGATGGCGCTCCATTCCGGCCTGGACCTTGAATGCGGCGACAATATTTTCATCGAGCCGCTGAAAAAAGCGATAGAGCTTTGCATGGTTTCGGAAGAGGACGTCAACACGGCCGCAAGGCGCATTCTCACGGCCAGGATGCGTCTGGGAATATTCGACAATCCGGAAAACAATCCCTACAACAAGCTTTCCCCGGATATAGTGGGCTGCCCCGAACACCGCGAAAAGGCTCTCCAGATGGCCAGGGAATCCATCGTCCTTATGAAAAACGACAAGGGGACGCTGCCTTTGAAGAAGGGGAAGGTTCGTTCCATCGCAGTGGTGGGCATAAATGCCGAAAGTTGTGAATTCGGTGACTACAGCGGCGAGCCTGTTACCAAGCCGGTTTCCATCCTTGAGGGCATCCGCGCTGCTGCAGGAAAGGGCATTCGCGTGGAGCACGCTCCCTGGGAGGAAGACTGGACAGCGGCGAAAAAAATTGCCGGAAACTGCGATATGGTGATAGCCGTAATGGGTATCAATAAGGATATCGAAAGGGAAGGGCAGGATCGCACATACATCGGCCTTCCTGAAAATCAGCAGGCTTTCCTAAAGGAGATGTACAGGGTGAATCCGAATATGACCCTTGTCGTCGTGGCGGGAAGTTCCCTTGCGCTCCTATGGGAAAAGCTCAATATTCCCGCCATAGTGAATGCCTGGTATCCCGGGCAGGAAGGCGGAACTGCGGTGGCCGATGTCCTTTTCGGCAAATACAACCCTGCGGGAAGGCTTCCGCTCACCTATTACTACAGCCTGGACGACCTGCCCGCTTTTGATGACTACGATATCTCAAAACGCACCTACAAGTACTTCGAGGGCGATGTTCTCTTCCCCTTTGGTTTCGGCTTAAGCTATACCACTTTCAAGTATTCAGCGCTTGAGGTCCTGGACAAGGGTGATATCCTGGAGGTATCGTTCAACCTTAAGAATACCGGCCGCTACGACGGCGACGAGGTGGCCCAGGTTTATGTGCGTCTTCCTGAATACGAGGGCAAGGCGCCTTTGAAGGAACTTCGCGGCTTCTCCCGCGTGCACCTTAAGAAGGGGGAGAGCAAAAGAGTAACGATTCCCCTCCGTCGCGAGGACCTTCGTTACTGGAGCGAGAGCAAGAAAGCCTTCGTAGTGCCTGAAGGTCAACCGTTTGTGATGGTTGGCGCATCTTCAGGGGATATTCGTCTGGAGAAATAAAATTTTACTATTTTTGCAAAAAATAATGAAGATGAAAAAAGTATTTTTGACCAAAGTATCGGCATTTGCAATAATTGCAAGCCTTCTTGTCGCAGGTGCCTGCGGCGGTACCGACAGCAACAAGACCGACAACAACAGGGATGACGTTCCTGATGCCGTCGATCCCAACCGCGTGGATGAATATGAGGCTGAATCCGGCATTTACGGCGAGTGGAAAGACTCGGTCCATACTGCCATGGCCGATGCTTTCAAGAAGCAGAGGCTGAAGATAGGTTCTTATGAAATGCCTATCTACTGGGAAAAATTCGGAACCAAGCCTTCCGACGGCCGTTCCCTCTTCATCTCCCTGCACGGTGGCGGCGGAGCTCCCGCGGCAACGAACAACCAGCAGTGGAACAACCAGAAAACCTTGTATAAATCAAAGGGTTATCCCAAGGAAGGCATCTATCTGGCCCCTCGTGCCATCACCGATACCTGGGACCTGCACTTCCGTCCCGAATCCGACGAATTTTACGAGCAGATTATCCACATGTGCGTGGCCTTCCTGAACGTGAATCCGGACAAGGTTTATATCATGGGTTATTCCGCGGGCGGTGACGGCGTATGGCGTATTGCGCCCCGTATGGCCGACCACTGGGCCGCCGCTTCCATGATGGCGGGCCACCCCGGCGACGTTTCCCTCCTTCCCCTCAGGAACCTTCCGTTCATGATTTGGTGCGGTGCCAAAGACATCGCTTATAACCGTAACGAGGAGTGCGCCAACAGGATAGAAGAAATGGACCTGCTCCAGGCCGAAGATCCTGAGGGTTATATCCATTCAGGCCACATTCTGTCCGGCAAGGAACACTGGATGGATCTTGAGGATGCCGCTGCCTTCCCTTGGATGACCAAGTACATCAGGAACCCTTACCCCAACAAGGTTGTGTGGGTACAGGGTGACGGCAAGATGAAGAGGTACTTCTACTGGATTGGCGCTCCTGAAAAAGAGGCCAAGAAGGGCTCAACCGCCGTCGTGGAGGTTAAGGACAATGAAATTTGCATCAGCGAGTGCGACTACAGCTACCTGAACCTGTACCTGAACGACAAGCTGGTGGATTTCAGCAAGAACGTAAAGGTGGTTTATGCTCCCGAGGACAAGGAGCCGGTGGTCCTTTTCGACGATATCGTCACAAAAGATGACAAACTCCTGAAGAGCACCCTCAAAGCCCGCGGCGACAAATCCTATTCCTTCCCCGCAATGGTGAAGGTTGTTCTTCCCAAGGCCGAGTAGTCTTAGAGGATATCGCTGGATGATTTGAGCTGTTCGACATACCTCGCGATTCTGTTAAGTTCGCGGGGTATGCGTATGCTTTGGGGGCAATGCGGCACGCACTTTTGGCAGTGAATGCAATGATCGGCCTGCCGTACAGTTGGAATAGCTCTGTCGTAGCTTACAAGATAGGCACGTCGGAGCTTCATGTAATCCTTTTGCTCGGGGCTTTGGGCAAAGGTGCCGTCCGTTACCATTTTGTTGTAGTGGGAGAATATGCCGGGAATGTCAATTCCGTAGGGGCAGGGCATGCAGTACTGGCAGGCGGTGCATTCCACAAGCGGATATTCTTTCATAAGCACTGCCATCTTTTCCATGAATTCCAGCTCTTCCTCGCTCATTGGACGGAAGTTGCTGAAAGTCCGGATGTTTTCTTCCAGAGGCTCCATCGAGCTCATTCCGCTAAGGATGGTCAGGACCCTGGGATAGCTTCCAATAAAACGGAAAGCCCAGCTGGCCGATGAACTGTCCGGCTCCCGGCTTTTGAATTCCTTGGTGATGTTGGCCGGAACCGAAGCCAGGCGGCCGCCCTGCAGGGGTTCCATTATGACGATGGGAATTTCCCTCTTGTCCAACTCTTCGTACAGGTATTTGGCGTTCACGTTGCGCACTCCGTCGGCGTGGGTCCAGTCCACGTAATTCATCTGGATCTGGACGAAATCCCACTTCGTGCCGCCCTCGTCGTGAATTTTCATGAAAGCGTCGAAAGCCTCCTGGTTACCGTGGAAGGAGAAGCCCAGATTCCTTATCCGGCCCGCCTCCTTTTCCTTTTTCAGGAAGTCCAGCATACCGTTTTTTACGTACCTTTGTTCGAATACCGGCAGTCCGCCGCCTCCGATTGAATGCAGCAGGTAGTAGTCGAAATAGCGAGTATTCATCTCCTTGAAGGAGTCCTTGTACATTTTAAGGGATGCCGTATCGGAATTGTCGCCGAAGTTGGAGAGCTTGGTGGCGATGAAATAGGATTCCCTTGGATATCGGCTCAAGGCCTTTCCTGCCGCCCTTTCCGATTTTCCGCGGAGGTAGGCGGGGGAGGTGTCGTAATAATTGATTCCGGCCTCCATGGCCCTTGCAACCATCTCGTCCACTTTTTCCTGGACAATTTCGTCTCCGTTCATGGGCCAGCGCATACAGCCGTAGCCCAGAAGGGAAATCTTGTCCCCGTTCAGGGGGTTGATTCTGTACTGCATGCCGCTTCCATTTGCTTCGGAGGCCGAAGCAGTGGCTTTAGCAATGATGGGTGCTGCGCAGGCGGCTATGCCGGTCTTCAAAAAATCTCTTCTATCCATGGGGCTATACGTTTCTGTGTTCGGACAATCCTTCTACAAAGATGGCGCTTATGGGACGTGTGGGGCAAAGGAATTCGCATGCTCCACATCCTATGCAGCGCTCTTTGTCAACACTGGGAATGAAAATGTCGCTGGCCTCATCTTTCACCATCTGGATGGCTCCGCTGGGGCATCGGCGGACGCAGTTGCCGCAGCTTTCGCCGTTTTCGGCAATGCAAAGATCCCTGCGTATGGTGGCGGTACCAATCTTGATGGTGCTCTTTTCCTCCTTGCTGAAGGGACGGATGGCGCCGGTAGGGCAAACCTGCGAGCAGCGGGTGCATTCGGGACGGCACCAGCCGCGCTCGTAAGAGGATTCAGGCTGCATCAGGTGCTCAAGATCGGTAGAGGGCCGAAGTACATTGTTCGGGCACTGGGCAACGCAAAGCTGGCAGCCGGTGCAGTGGCTGTACATATTCTTATGGCCATTTGATCCGGGAGGAGTGATGGCCGTTTCGCGCTTGGGGACTTTTTTGTCCAGAACAGCGGCAAGTCCGCCGTCCACCTTCTTTTCCTGGGCTTTGGCGGCTGCACTGCCAATGGCGATTGCAGTACCGGTAAGGAATGCCCGGCGGCCCTTGTCGGCTTTGGATCCGGCTTCGGCTTCTTTCTTCTTGCCCCAGGCGAACTGGTAATTCAGGGCATCGAATTCGCAGCTGTCGATGCAGTTGAAGCAATTGACGCATCGGCTGTAGTCTATACTGTGATTGACGGCGTCCAGGCAGGAGGCCTTGCACTTGCGGGCGCATTTGCGGCAGTTCTTGCACTTTTCGGTATCAATCACCGGACGGAACATCGCAAAGCGGGAGATAAGGCCAAGCGTTGTGCCCACAGGGCATACGGTGTTGCAATAATCCCGGCCTCCGCGGCAGGCCATTACCACTATGACAATGAGCGTAACAACGGCGATAATGAAGGTTGGAAGGCTCCTGAGCCATATTTCCTTATTGTAGAAGGCATAGTTTCCGGCCCTTTCGGCCATTGCTGCGAAGATGTTGTTGAACCAAAGATAAACCGGCTGAAACAGATTCTGCACTATCCTTCCCCAGGCGCTGTAAGGGGCAAGAAGCGCCACAAGGGAGTTTATGCCCAATATTATAGCCAGGATGAAAAGACCCAGCACTCCGTAGCGCAGCCATTTCAGTTCCTTCTTGAAGCGATAGGGCCTCTTGTGGAAAAGGTGTGCGACTCCGTCCTGGAACACCCCCAGGGGGCAAATGATTGAGCAGTAGAGCCTTCCGCCTACAAGCGTAAGGATGACAAGCCCAAGGATGATTCCCAGGTTCAAAGCAAGTACCGCTGGCAGGAACTGAATCTTAGCCATCCATCCAAGCCAGCCGTGCAGTACACCGGTGAAATCCAGCAGCAGGGCAGTGATGCCAAGCCAGAGAAGAACCGCGAGTACAATACGAATCTTTTTCAGCATTTAAGAAATAATTTAGTCGTTCGAGGACAAATATAAGTATATTTTTTCGTATCTTGTGGAAAACTATGAACGATGAAACGTATTTTATTTTTCCTTGCTTTTGGGGTGCTTGCTTCTTGCAACAGTTTTACTCCTTTTACTTTTGTGCATTTGAGCGACACCCAGATAGGTTTTATTGACAAGTCACCGCAATTTGCTCATTCTGATTCACTTATGAAGGCGGCAGTGTTGGCAGTGAATGAACTTGATCCTCTTCTTGTAGTGAATACCGGGGATCACGTTAACGTTTATGACGATCCTGTGCAGGACTCCATATTCCGCATCCGTTCGGCCGAAATCAAAGCCCCGCTATACATGGTTCCTGGCAACCACGACATCACTACACCTTATTATCTGGAAAATCGTGGCCGATATGTCAAGGCACGCGGCTATGACCGTTTTTCGGTCAAGAAGAAGGGCTGTGCATTCATCGGCATAGACAGCAACTGCATAATAAATAAAACTCCCGATGCCGCAATGACAGAGGAGGAACAGTTTTCCTGGCTCACCAAAGAGCTGCACGACGCCAGGAAATGCAAGCACATCTTCATTTTCCTGCATTGCCCCATTTTCCGCGTAAGAGTGGATGAACCTGTGGACTACTCGAATTTCCCGGTGGAAAAAAGGGAGAAATACCTCCGCCTGTTCAAGGATGCCGGGGTGACCGCCATTTTTGCCGGCCATCTTCACAGGACTCTCTACAGCGAGTATGAAGGAATGAAAATGTTTGTCGTCGGGCCTGTAGCAAATGCTCTTGGCAATGGCACTCCGGGCTTCAACTTGGTATCCGTTACCAAGGACGGGGTAGAGGTTGAATATGTCCCTACACCCGGTATTGATCCCACTCATTGCCGCTTCTAAGTTTTTTTAAAATTTTTGTTGCAGTTTTAGAAAAAGTTACTACCTTTGCATTCCCGTTTGGAAAACGAGGAAACGGAAGACTCGTTAGCTCAGTAGGTAGAGCACAACACTTTTAATGTTGGGGTCTCGGGTTCGAGCCCCGAACGGGTCACAAAGGAAGCGAGTCTTCCAAGAGTTTACCAGCACTCTTAGCTCAGCTGGTAGAGCAGCTGACTCTTAATCAGCGGGTCTAGGGTTCGAGTCCCTAAGAGTGCACAAAGCAGGACGATCTTATCGGTCGCCCTGCTTTTTTGTAAATTATTTGGATTTTTTTAATGATTCCGCAATCTGTTCCCGAGCGGTTTCCATGCCTTTCTCCATTCCTTCGGCAACACCTGTTTTATGGGCGTAATCTATCTGCCGGCGAATATCTTCTTGGGTTGCATATCGTTTTTTATGCTTAGCCACGGCGGGAGACAGGGGTTTGGGCTGACGTCGGAAAAGGGCGGGGCTTATCCGTCTCTGTTGCCGGACGGCTAACTCCTCCCTTTTGACCGCTTCCTCACGGAAGCCTCCAACGGTCGTCAAACACACGCCGTCCAAAATAGCAACATTGACGAGACCCGCGGCTCCTTCCCTCCTATTCGCCCAAATCCCTGTCTCCCGCCGTGGCTAAAATCTCCGGGCTATAAGGGATAAGAGGCGCACCAAGGGGTGAGGGGACAGTCGGAGCAGCGGGGGGAACGGGCGGTGCAGGTGTATCGGCCATGTAGGATGAGCCAGTGATGGGCAAGTGGCCGATGCTGCGGGGCGATGTGCTTTTCCAGGTCTTTCTCTACCTCGAAGGGCGTTTTTCCGGAGGAGAGCCCCAGGCGGTGCGAAACCCTGAAAACGTGGGTGTCCACGGCAATCACCGGCTTATCGTAAACGATTGATGCAATGACATTTGCGGTCTTGCGGCCGACGCCCGGAAGTGACATCAGCTCGTCGATGTCGGAAGGGACCTGCCCGTCGAAATCGGCCAGAAGTTTTTGGGCCATGCCTATCAGGTGCGTGGCCTTGGAATTGGGGTAGGAAACGCTTTTTATGTAGGGAAAAATCTCCTCGAAAGAGGCCGATGCCATGGCTTCGGGGGTAGGGAAGTCCCGGAACAGGTCCGGAGTGATCAGGTTCACCCTTTTGTCGGTGCACTGGGCGCTTAGAATAACGGCGGTAAGAAGCTGGAAAGGATTGGCGAAATCCAGCTCTGACTGCACTGTAGGGCGGTTTTTGGAGAACCAGTCAATGATGCCTTCGAAGCGTTCTTTCTTTGTCATAGTTCTACGTCTATGCCTTCGTCAAGCAGTTCGGTGCAGCGCTCTTTTTCGCAGGAGAAAACCCTTCCGGGATATTTTTCGAAGATGTAGCGGTTGTGGGTGACCATTACGATGGCGGTACCCGCTTTGTTCAAATCGACCAGAAGCTGAAGGATTTCGTCGGCGGTTTCACCGTCCAGGTTGCCGGTGGGTTCATCGGCCAGAATGACGGCGGGATTGTTCAGGAGGGCGCGGGCGATGGCTATGCGCTGCTGCTCTCCGCCTGAAAGCTGGTGGGGCATCTTGTGGGCCTTGGTGCCCATTCCGACGCTGGCAAGGACTTCGCTTATCCTTTCGTCCATGGCCTGCTTGTTCTTCCAACCGGTGGCCTTGAGCACGAACTCCAGGTTATCCTCTACGCTGCGGTCCATAAGGAGTTGGAAATCCTGGAAAACCACACCCAGACTGCGCCTGAGGAAGGGTATGTCCTTCTGTTTGATGCCAATCAGGTTGAAACCGTTGACCAGGGCCTCGCCGGTGGAGACGCGGTTTTCGGCCGTGATGGTGCGGATGATGGAGGTCTTTCCGGAGCCAACTTTCCCCACGATGTAAACGAAATCCCCGGGCAAGATGTCCATGTCCAAACCGTAGATGACGATGTCTTCTCCGTTCAGGATATCGGCTTCTTTGAAATGAATTACTGCTTCCATTTGAAATTACGCTTTCTGAAAGGCAAATATAATCAGATTTTTTCGTAAATTTGTACGATAAACGCAAACGTAATGAAAAAACTTTTTGCGGCCCTGTCCGCCTTATTGTTCGCCATATCCGCACTTTCACAGGATGTGGGAAAATTGTACAGCAGGGGAATGTATTCCGAGGTTTTGCGCCTTCTCGAAGGAAAGCAGGACCAGGAATCCAAGGCCTATCGCACCATGAGTGCGCTTTCGATGAAACTGCCAGGCTCTATCGAGCTGGCAAAGGAATTCATCAAGGCCGATGGAGAAAGCATCCACACCCCGCAGGTACGTTATCTGATGGCCCTGAACCTTTTCGACGAGGAACTGTACGCAGAAGCCCTTGAACAGTTCGAACTGCTCAGGGCCGACCGCCTGTACAATTCGCAGCTGTCGGAATGCAATTTCAAGAAAGGATTCAGTGCCTATTCGGTGGGGGACTGGGGCCTTGCCCAAAACTATCTGGCAAGGGCTAAAAGCCTTCCTTATTCGGATTATTCCGCACCCTCATACTACACCATGGGCTATATGAAATATGCCAGGAAGAACTTCAAGGAGGCCCAGGAGTGGTTCGAGCTTGCACAGGACGATCCCCGTTTCAGTTCTCCAGCCAGCTACTACATCCTGGAATGCCATTTCAACCAGAAGGACTACCGCTATGTGGTGAAGAACGGCGACGCCCTGTACAAGAACGCCTCGGAAGAAAGGCGGTCGCGCATGGCCCGCATTATGAGCGAGAGCCACCTTGTGCTTGGAAATACCGAAAAGGCCCGCAGCTATTACGAGCAGAACCTCAAGGGCGGCGGCACAATGGACCGCAGCGACTATTTTTATGCCGGTGAAGTCCTCTATGCTTCGGAAGAGTGGCAGGGTGCCGTGGAGAATTTCGAAAAGATGGGCAACCGCAGCGACTCCCTTGGCCAGATTGCCTCTTACCAGGTGGCACACAGCTACTTGCAACTGAAAAACAAGGTTCAGGCCATGCTCGCTTTCAAGGATGCATCAGCCCTGGATTTCAATCCGGAAATCAAGGAGGACGCTTATTACAATTTCGCAAAGCTGGCCTTCGACCTGGGCAAGGACACGGGTCCTTTCCAGTCATATCTGGACAAATACGGCACTAAGAACAAGGGCAACGCCATCTATTCCTACATGGCGATGGCCGCTCTCCAGAATCACGATTACGAGGCCGCCGTGGCCGCTTATGACCATTTGGACGAGCTTGACGCCAGGATGAAGTCGAATTATATGAAGGCTTATTTCCTGCGTGCCCGCCAGCTTATGGAAAGCGGCGCCTGGCGCAGCGCGGTGCCTCATCTGAAGGCTGCGGCCTATTACAGCCCCAAGACGGACGGCTTCAACCAGCTGGCCCGATATTACCAGGCCGAAGCCCTTTTCCGCGACGGCAAATGGGACGAGTCAAGGAGCCTTCTCACAGACCTTTACAACAATTCCGCCCTCAGGAACCGCCAGGAAGGGAAACTCATACCTTACCAGACCGCCTACACCTATTTCAAGGAGGCCGATTATGAAAAGGCCCGCAAATGGTTCCAGACCTATCTGGATGGCGATTCTTCTGCCATGGGGGCCGATGCCGCCACCCGCATCGCGGACTGCTATTTCTTCAGCGGCGACTATGGCTCGGCAGTTAATGCATACGAGCGCCAGATGACTGATTATCCCGATCCGGACAACCTCTATCCCCGCCTTCGCGCCGGTGTGGCCTGCGGCCTTCTGAACGACAACAAACGCAAGGTGCATTTCCTGGAAGACGCCACCCTGGCTTCGCCCAAGGCTCCCTATTATGGTGAGGCCTTGTATGAACTGGGACGCGCCTATATCGGCCTGAAGGATGAAGATTCGGCAATCCGCACCTTCTCCACGCTTCAGACCAATACCTCGGACCCGGCCCTCAAGTCCAGGGCTTTGCTGGAACTGGGAATGATTGCGCGTAATGCAGGTCGCGGAAACGAGGCCCTGGATTATTACAAGAAGGTTGTCCAGGCCGGAGGGGAATATTCCGAAGACGCCCTCCTTGCAATCGAGTCTATTTACCGCACCAGGGAAGATCCTGAAGCCTATCTGGCCTATGTGAACAGCCTCGGAGACAAGGCCGGACGAAGCGAAGAGCAGAAGGAGGACGTGTATTTCTCCAGCGCCGAACAGATATTCATGGCAGGGGATTACGCCAAGGCCCAGGGCACGCTTCAGTCCTATCTGGAGAAATATCCGAAGTCGGCAAACACCCCGAAGGCCTATTTCTACCTGGCCGAATGTTACAGGCAGGGCGCAGCTCCGGAAAAGGCCGCCGACTATTATGAAATGGCCCTTGACGAAGGCCTGGACGGTGCTTTGGGTGAAAGCGCCCTTCTCCAGTACGCCAAGGTGAACTACAGTCTTGGAAACTATGGAAAGTCATACTCCAGCTGGCTGAAGCTGCAGGAAAGTGCGCGCCTGGAGGAAAACAAGGCCGAGGCCCGCATCGGCCTTATGCGTTCGGCTTTCAAGGCAAGGGAATGGGAAGATGCGATAAAGGACGCCGGCGTCGTGCTTGACAGCAAGGACGCATCGGCCGCCCTCAAACGCGAGGCCCGCAGCATCAGGGCGAATTCCTACCTCTCCTCCAGCCAGAGGGATCTGGCCATGGCCGATTTCAAACTCCTTTCCAAGGAACCTTCCACCACGGAGGGCGCCGAGGCCTGCTATATCCTTATTCAGGACCAGTACGACAGGGGAGTTTACGACGGCCTTCAGGACAAGGTCTATGACTTCTCTTCCAAGGCCAAAGGCCAGAACTACTTCCTGGCAAAGGCCTTCATCGTGCTTGGCGACAGCTTCGCAGAGCAGGGCAACTGGGCTCAGGCCCGTGCCACATTCGAGAGTATCCGTGACGGATACACTCCTTCAGGTCCGGAGGATGACGTTCTGGACCAGGTGGATTTAAGACTTCGTAAACTGCAGGACTAGTATGAAAAAGTACATAATTTGCCTTGCCATCGGCCTTGTTGCCGCAGGCGCAGCCAAAGCCCAGAACCTGAATCCTACCGTCGAGGTCACGCAGGACTATGCCCGCGAAGCCAGCGGCATCGAGAAGCCCTCGCAGCTACTCTCGCTGCCGGATTCGCTCACGCGTTTCAACCTGGATTTCGACTATTCGGTCCAGAGTACGCCTTACAAGGGCTCCTACGAGTTCAAGCCATATCTGGTGCAGTTCGCCCCGGAAGACCGCTTTACCGGTGAAAGGAGCCTGTACCTTAGAGCCGGCGCAGGTTACAGCCTGCATCCGGAAGTGGACATAGTCTGGACTCCGCTGAAGAAGGATAACTTCCGTTTGAACCTTTACGGAAGCCATCGTTCCTACTTCGGCAAATACAGGAATATAGTACTTGACGCGGATTCCAAATTCACGGCGGACGGAACCACCTACAACGGTTCCCGCACGAATTCTGCCGTCGGGGCGGATTTCCTCCTTGCCTGGAACGGCGGCACTTTCACCGGCGGACTCAACTACAGGGGAGTGAGCGGGAACGATTATGCGATGAGTACCATGCATAACCTCGTCCAGTTCGACGCCAGGATCAAGAGCAATCCGTCCACGAGGTTTTTCTATGAGGCCGGTGCACACCTCAATTACCTCAGTCAGCCCCTCTTCAAGGAATTCCATACCAAGTTCGATGCGGCCGTCGGGATGAATTTCTCCCATAACTTCCTGAGGCTTGGTTTCTTTGGTGAGACCGTAAACCAAGGCGAAGGTTTTGCCGGGGCTTTCTCCATCGTTCCCAAGTATATCATTTCGGCCGGCCGCTTCCGTGCGGCCCTGGGCTTGAAATTCTCTTTCATCGCCCGCAACAACGAGAATTTCTGCCCCTCCAAGTCCGGCTTCATCTTCCCGGATGCCAATGTCTCCGTACTCCTTGTTCCGGAGGCTTTGCTGCTGTATGCATCGGCTACCGGCGGGGACAATTTGCAGTCTTATGAAAGCCTACTGGAGAGAAACCCCTTCCTTGGAAGCGCCACTTATGCTTTGGATAACAGCGTTACCCGCGTTGACATGGCCCTTGGCCTTAAGGGCAATATCGCCGGCCGTTTCGCCTACAACCTTCGTGGCGGATACAAGTTGGTCAGCAACGCCTTCACCTGGGGCTGGAAAGATTATGATCCGGTTGTTGGCGGATTGCCCATCTATGTAGGCTACCTTGGAAGCCAGGATCCAGACAATAAGGGCAACCTGAGTACTTTCTACGTAGCTTTCGACGGCGGTTTCAGGTCGGAATCCCTGGATATAGGCGGAGACATTTATTATGGCCATACCATTGTACCGGAACTGGTTACCGATTATGACCAAAGGCTCTTCGCCCCCACTCCGTTCAGGGCCCACGCCCATGCCTATTACATTTGGAAGGGAAGGTTGAAGGCTGGTGTAAACTTCTCCACCACCTCCGGGCAGAAGTCCCGTCTGGGTACTCTGCCAGGCTATTTTGACCTTGGTCTTGGAGCGCAGTTCAACTTGACTTCCAAGCTCGGTTTCTGGCTCAAGGCGGGCAACCTTATCGGCCAGACTGTTCAGGAAATTCCTTTCCATGCAGAAAAAGGAATTTACTTTACTGTAGGCGTAGAAATCAATTTGTAAAGTTCGATTTTTTTGTTATCTTTGTATGTTTATAGAATAAGTTGAATTTTCTTTACAAAGATGGCAGAAAACGAAGAGATGATAGCGGCTCAGCAGCAGTATTCCGCTAATAGTATTCAAGTATTGGAAGGCCTCGAGGCGGTGCGCAAGCGCCCCTCGATGTACATCGGTGACATTGGCGAACGTGGTCTGCACCACCTTGTGTATGAGGTGGTTGACAACTGTATCGACGAAGCCATGGCCGGCTATTGTACGGACATCGATGTCAGAATCCTGGAAGACAATTCCATCCGTGTGAGCGACAATGGCCGCGGCATTCCTACAGGCATGCACGAGAAAGAGCATCGCAGCGCCCTGGAAGTGGTCCTTACGGTGCTTCACGCCGGCGGTAAGTTCGACAAGAACAGCTATAAGGTGTCGGGCGGTCTGCACGGTGTGGGAGTATCCTGCGTGAACGCGCTCAGCGACCTTCTGATTGCGGAAATCCACCGTGAAGGCAAGATTTTCGAGCAGAAGTACTCGAAGGGCAAGCCCATCACGGAGGTGAAGGTCATTGGCGAGACCGACGACACCGGTACCATTATCACCTTCCATCCGGATGCCACAATCTTCACACAGACAATCGTTTACAAGTATGACACCCTTGCCGCCCGCCTTCGCGAGCTGGCCTACCTCAATAAAGGCATACATATCACCCTTACCGACCTCCGTGAAAAGGTGGATGAATTAATCACTGCCGATGACGGGGAGCGCAAGGCCACCGGGAAGAAGGTCTTCCGCAGCGAAACCTTCTATTCGGAGCAGGGGCTCAAGGAGTTCATCGACTACCTTGACGCAGGTGCCCCCAAGCTCATACCGGAGCCCATCACCGTCACTTCGGACAAGGTGATCCCCATTGACATAGCCCTCCAGTACAACACCGGCTTCAGCGAAAGGATTTATTCCTACGTGAACAATATCCACACAATCGAAGGCGGTACCCATCTCCAGGGCTTCAAGATGGGCCTTTCCCGTTCCTTGAAGAATTATGCCGAGAAAAACAACCTCCTCGCCAAGTTCAAGGGAGAGCTAAGCCCTGAAGACTTCCGCGAAGGCCTTACCGCCGTCATTTCCGTGAAGGTGGCAGAGCCCCAGTTCGAAGGCCAGACCAAAACCAAGCTGGGTAATCCGGAGGCCACTTCGGCCGTTTCCCAGGCGACTGCCGCGGCCATCGACCAGTATATGGAGGAGCATCCCAAGGAGGCCAAGACCATCATCGAGAAGATTGTCCTTGCCGCTACTGCCCGCGCCGCAGCCCGCAAGGCCCGCGAAATGGTCCAGCGCAAAACCCCCATGGGCGGCGCCGGAATGCCCGGAAAACTTGCCGACTGCTCGGAGAACGATCCGGAAAAGTGCGAACTCTTCCTGGTCGAGGGTGATTCCGCAGGCGGTACCGCAAAACAGGGCCGCGACCGCCGCATCCAGGCCATCCTGCCCCTGAGGGGTAAAATCCTCAACGTGGAGAAAGCCGCTCCGGACCGCGCCTTCGAAAGCGAGTCCATCCGCAACATCTACACCGCCCTCGGCGTTTCCGTCGGCACGGAGGAAGATCCCAAGGCGCTCA
>CACYCP010000051.1 GCA_902772985.1 uncultured Bacteroidia bacterium
ATGATTGCAAGCTGACTCTGGGGGAAGCATACAGCCATGAAATAGTTGTATTCTTCCTTACCGGTGTGGGCGGGGTTCTGGGCTTTCTTCTCGGCCCCGACGCGGGCGGCGGCGGCAGTACGGTGGTGACCGTCGGCAACATAAAATGCATCGATGTCGCAGGTGAAGATTTCCGTGATGCGGGCAATGTCGGCATCGTTGTCGATTACCCAGAACGTGTGGGTGAACTTGTTTTCATCCACGAATTTATACTCCGGCTTTCCAGCGGCGGCCTTCGCTATGATGGCGTTCAGTTCGGCGCTGTCCTTGTAGGCGAAAAAGACCGGCTCGATATTGGCGTTCTGTATGCGTACGTGCACCATACGGTCGTCTTCCTTGTCCTTACGGGTGAGCTCGTGCTTCTTGATGATGCCCTGGGCATAATCGTCGGTGTGGGCACAAAGCACAAGGCCGAACTGGGTACGGCGGCCCATCGTCTGGGCATAGACATAATACTTCTCCTTTTCGTCCTGCACCAGCCAGCCACGCTCTTTCCAAGCCTTGAAGTTTTCCACAGCCTTGTCATAAGTGCGCTGCTCGTGCTCACCGGCGATGGGCGTGAAATCTATTTCTGGTTTAGTGATGTGCAGCAGGCTCTTCTCTCCGGCCATTGCCAGGGCTTCCTGGGAATTGAGTACGTCGTACGGCGGAGCCGCCACTTCAGTGACCAGGTTTTTAGGCGGCCGAATTGCCGCAAAGGGTTTTACTCTTACCATATTTATTTGTTTACTTGGAATCTGGTGTTTCCCGTGGCAAAAAAGTCCACTATCTGGCGGGCGGCTGCAAGGCCGGCGTTCACGTTGGCCTCGGCAGTCTGGGCGCCCATCTTCTTGGGCGTGGCGAATACGCGAAGGCCGAACTTTTCCTGCAATGCGGCGTAATTGTCCGGCATCACGTCGGCCGCATACTTCAGGTCCGGGCGATCTTCCAACGCACGCATAAGCCCTTCTTCATCAATCACTTCCTTGCGGGCAGTGTTGATAAGGGTTGCACCCTTGGGCATGCGGGTGATAAGATCGTAGCCGATGCTGCCAATCGTGGAAGGCAGTGCGGGTATGTGTATGGAGAGATAGTCCGAAGCGGCATACAACTCTTCGACACTGTGTACCGGGGAGGCGCCTCCGGCGACAATCTGTTCGTCGGTAAGGAAGGGATCAAGGGCGCAGACGCTCATCCCAAGGGCCTTGGCCTTCTGGCCGACCAGCCGTCCCACGTTGCCATAGGCCTGGACGCCAAGTTTCTTGCCCATCAACTCGCTGCCGGTAGCAGGAGTGAACTGGGTGCGGGCCATGAACACCATCATGGCGATGGCAAGTTCGGCCACGGCGTTGGAATTCTGCCCAGGGGTGTTCATCACCACAATGCCCCGGGCCGTGGCGGCCGCAAGGTCCACGTTGTCGAAACCCGCGCCGGCACGGACCACAAGCTTCAGCTTGGGAGCGGCGGCCATCACCTCTTCCGTCACTTTGTCCGAACGGATAATCATGGCCTCTACATCGGCCACGGAATTTACAAGGTCGGCCTGTTCGGCATATTTTTCAAGTTTTACCACTTCGTGCCCCCCTTCGGTGAGGATGGACACGATTCCCTCCACCGCCTTGGCGGCAAAGGGCTTCTGGGTTGCAAGCAGAACTTTCATTATTTCTTAAGGTTTTCGAATTCTTTCATACAATCTACCAGAGCCTGGACATCCTCGATGGAACAGGCGTTGTACAGGGAAGCGCGGAAGCCGCCCACGGAGCGATGCCCCTTGATTCCCACCATGCCGCGCTCCTTTGCAAAGGCAAAGAACTCATCCTGAAGTTCCTCCTTGCCGGGAGCCATCACGAAGCAAACGTTCATAAGGGAACGGTCCTCCTTTTCAGCAGTGCCGATGAACATGGAATTGCGGTCAATCTCGTCGTAAAGCAAGGCAGCCTTCTTCTTATTTATTTCATACATAACCTCTACACCGCCGATGCCCTTGAGCCACTTCAGGGTCTCGTTCATAACATAAATGGCGAACACGGGAGGGGTGTTGAACATGGAAAGTTTGTCAATGTGGGTGCGGTAATCCAGCATAGTAGGAATGTACCGGCTTACCCTGCCAAGGGAATCCTTCCTGATGATGGCGAAAATAACGCCGGCAGGCCCAACATTCTTTTGGGCGCCGCCATAGATAAGGTCGTACTTGGACACGTCCACAGGGCGGGACATGATGTCTGAAGACATATCGGCAATGAGAGGGCAGGGGCAATCCATATCCGTATGAATCTCGGTGCCGTAGATGGTGTTGTTGGTGGTGATATGGAGATAGTCCAAATCGGCAGGAATCTCAAATCCCTTGGGGATATATGTGTAATTCTTGTCCTTGGAACAGGCAATTGCATAAGCCTCGCCTATGCCCTGGGCCTCCTTCAGTGCCTTATGGGCCCATACGCCGGTATCCAGGTAAGCCGCCTTCTTTTCAAGGTAGTTCATTGCCACATACAGGAACTGAAGGGAGGCGCCACCGCCCAGGAAAACCACCTCGTGGGTATCCGGAATGTGCAGAAGCTCTTTCCAAAGGGCCCGGCACTCATCCATTACCGCATCCCACTCCTTGGTGCGGTGAGAGATGGACAGCACGGAAATCCCCGTTCCGCTAAAATCTTTCAAAGCTTCAATTGCGTGGTCTATGGCCACCTGGGGCAGCAGGCAAGGACCTGCATTAAAAACATGAACTTTTTTTGCCATGAGTATTTAAATTTAAAACTGTTTCGGTCTATAAAGTTAAGATATTTCCTGAATATCTGCAAAAGCCTGAAGCTTTTTTACAAAATTATCCACTTCCGAAAGCCTAACCTTGGTCGTGAGAGAACAGCGCTCCCCGAAATCCTGCCCGCTTTGGGGCAGCTCCATTTCCTTGAGCACCTTCATAACCTGATTCATATTAAGATAATCGAAGCCGATGGAGAAACACTTGGACGCGGTTTTAGGGATGATTTCCGCCTGCGAGAGGGCATCGGCAGTGGAAGTCTTATATGCACGGATGAGGCCGGGGATTCCAAGTTTTATACCTCCGAAATAACGCACCACGACAACCAGCACGTCGCTAAGTCCCAGGGAGTCTATCTGCCCCAGGATGGGACGGCCGGCGCTGCCCGAAGGTTCTCCGTCGTCATTTATCCGGAAAACATCCCCGGTGTGGCCCAGGCGGTAGGCATAGCAGTGGTGACGGGCATAATGATATTCCTTCTTCAGCGAATCCACGATATCCTTGACCTCCCCGGCGCTTTCCACCGGATAGGCGAAGGCGATGAACCGGGAACCATTGTCTTTGAACAAGCCCCTGGATGGAGCCGCAATGCTTTTATACTGGTCGAAAGCTTCCACAAGCACGAAATTAGCGTTTTTTCCAAAAAATTGCAACGGAACCGGAAAAAAGCAGTATATTTGATAAGTTGATAAATGATTTGAAAAATGATTTTTTCTCTTCGCGTAACCCTTTCGGGTATCAAAGGATTTTACAGGGTTTACCACGTTCACGGCGCCACAACGCTGTACACTCTTCATAAACAGATTCGTTCAGACCTTGAATTCCCTCAGGATCAGCTCATTATGTTCAAGGCTTTGAACGAGGGAGACATCGTTGTGGGCCGATACGGTCTCTTTGACCTGGGCTGGGGTACGGTGGACTGCACTCCTCTGGAAAAAGCCGTGAAGGCAGGGACCAGAAAATTTGTATATTTCTACGATGTCACCAACAAAAAGAGCGTGAACATCGAGGTGGAAGGTGAAATCACCGGAGAAAAAATCAGCCCCGACTCTCCCCTTCTGGCAGAAGTCAAAGGCCCCAATCCAATTGAATTCGAGAACGGTTACGTGGCCTTTGAAGACCTTCCGGAAAAACAGCGCCACCTGCCCGGTGAAGACGATGACTTTGACTTCGACGACGATGAGGAAGACGATAACGAGGATGGCGATGAAGACGAAGACGGAAAAGAGATTTTCGACGAAGAGGAAGAATGAGCCGGCGACTGGAAATTATCCTGGGCCCGACTGCGGTGGGCAAAAGCGCCTACGCGATTTCCCGCGCCCTGGAGTGCGGCTCTCCCGTCATTTCCTGCGATTCCAGGCAGATTTTCAAGGAAATGAGCATCGGCACAGCCGTACCCAGCCCTGAAGAACTGGCTGCGGTAAAGCATTATTTCATCCAGGAAATATCCGTTACAACGCCTTACACGGCCGCAAATTATGAGGCCGATGCCCTTGCGCTCGTCCATAGGCTCTTCGACCAGGGGCACGAAACCCTCATAATGTGCGGCGGCTCCATGATGTATATCGACGCATTCTGCTATGGACTGGACGATATTCCGGAAGTCCCGCTCCAGCTTCGCGAGCATCTTATGGAATGTCTCCAGAGCGAAGGTGTCGCTGTCCTGGCTTCCCAGCTTAAGGAGTTGGACCCGGTGTCGTACTCCCAACTGGACCTGTCCAACGGCCGAAGGGTGGTCCGGGCCCTGGAGGTTTGCCTTTACACCGGAAAGCCTTTTTCTTCCTTCAAGACCGGACTGTACAAGGAGAGGGACTTCGAGATTGTAAAAACAGGTCTGGAACGGCCCAGGGAGGAACTCTATTCCAGGATTGACGCCCGGGTTGTGAAGATGATGGAAGATGGCCTTGAGCAGGAGGCCCGCCGTATGCTTCCCTACAGGGAACTTAGCGCTTTACAAACCGTGGGTTACCGCGAACTATTTGGCTATTTCAACGGGGAGTACAGCCTGGAAGAGGCTGTGCGGCGCATTCAGGTGGACACCAGGCATTACGCAAAGCGCCAGCTCACCTGGTGGCGGCGGGATAAGAGCATTCGCTGGGTACAGCTTCAATAATCCACTTTATTCAGGAAAAGGGCGTGTCCGGGGACGGATTCGCCGGCATCACTGCGGGTTCCGGACTCAATGAGGCCGGCAATCCATTCAGGCCGATGTTTTCCCCGGCCCACCTCTATCAGCGTCCCCACAATAGCCCTCACCATATTCCTCAAAAACCTGTCCGCCGCGATTCTGAAATACCAGTAATTGTCGACTGCTGAGGGTATTGATTCGCAAACCGCCTCCGCTTCGCTTCGGCCCCTCCCACAGCCTTTGGCTGCGGGCCCCTCCCTCTTACACGGCCGAGGGTGGCCATGGGTTTGCAAATCAACACCCTCATCCGTCTCAGCTCCCATAATCTGAAGGTGTGACGGGATGTAGGGCTGCCAGGAGGCGGCAAAGACGGTGCAAACGGAAGTTTTGTTGTCGCTTCCGCTCTTCTCAAAGCAGGTGAAATCGTGGGTGCCAAGAAGGTAGTGGCAAGCATC
This sequence comes from uncultured Bacteroidia bacterium, assembly GCA_902772985.1. Classification (GTDB taxonomy): domain Bacteria; phylum Bacteroidota; class Bacteroidia; order Bacteroidales; family UBA932; genus Cryptobacteroides. The sequence continues at coordinate 5,360 of CACYCP010000051.1, forward strand.
GTTCATGGCCTGGAAGTCAAGGCCGGGATAACCGCAATACCAAGAAAAATTGCGAACGAAAGGGTCTTTTTCCCTATTAATGAAATAGGTATATTCCCTGCGCTTTGCGCTGAATCTGGCGTGAAGATCATCGGCCACCGGCCATACTCCGTGAACGGCTATTTCGCGAGGCAAAATGGCATTTAATTTGTAGGTAATATCCGACGCCTCAAATGGCAGGGAATCTTCCAAATCGAAGTGGGCAATATAGGAGAATGCATGAACTCCGGAATCGGTCCTTCCCGCCCCGGTAACGGCCACGGGACGGCCCAGAAGCCTGGAAAGAGCCCCTTCAAGGCATTCCTGCACAGACGGAGCCTCCCGCTGGATTTGCCATCCGCAGAAAGGACTTCCGTCGTATGAGAGGCTAAGGAAATAACGCATATGCAAATGTAAGAAATTATATGGAAAGTGTAAACATCCGTGAACTCAATGAGCGCATTCAGCAGGAAAGCTCATTCGTGGATTTACTTACCCTGGAAATGGGGAAAGTGATTGTTGGACAGAAACAACTTGTAGAGAATCTTCTCATTGGCCTTCTGAGCGGCGGCCACATTCTCCTTGAGGGTGTCCCAGGCCTGGCCAAAACCCTTGCAATCAACACCTTGTCCCAGGCAATCGATGCCCGCTTCAGCCGCATCCAGTTCACTCCGGACCTCCTCCCCGCCGACGTCATCGGCACTCTGGTCTATTCCCAGAAGAACGAAAGTTTCGAAGTGCACAAGGGCCCCATCTTCGCCAATTTCGTACTGGCCGATGAAATTAACCGAAGCCCCGCAAAAGTGCAGAGCGCACTCCTGGAAGCAATGCAGGAGCGGCAGGTCACCATCGGCGAGGAAACCTTCAAGCTGCCGGAGCCTTTCCTTGTTATGGCAACCCAGAATCCCATCGAGCAGGAAGGCACCTATCCCCTTCCGGAAGCCCAGGTGGACCGTTTCATGCTCAAGGTCATTGTCTCCTATCCCAAGAAAGACGAAGAAAGGGCCATCATCCGCATGAACGGCAGCGGTTCCTTCCCCAAGGCCAATGCCGTGGTTACCCCGCAGGATATCCTGCGCGCCCGCGAGGTCGTGAGGGACGTTTATATGGACGAGAAGATCGAGCGTTACATAGTGGACATCGTTTATGCCACGCGTACTCCTGCCGAATACGGTTTGAAGGAAGTGGAAAGCTTCATTTCCTACGGCGCATCGCCCCGTGCCAGCATTTCCCTGGCAATGGCGGCAAAGGCCTATGCCTTCATCAAGCGCCGCGGCTACGTGATTCCGGAAGACGTGAGGGCCGTGTGCAACGAGGTCCTTCGTCACCGCATAGGCCTTACCTACGAGGCCGAAGCCGAAAACGTCACCACAGAGCAGATTATCGAAAAGATTATCAATGCCGTCATTGTGCCGTAATGACACCTGAAGAGTTAATAAAGAAGGTCCGGAAGATTGAGATCAGGACAAAGGCTCTCAGTCACCAGATTTTCGCCGGAGAATACCATTCCGCCTTCAAGGGGCGTGGAATGGCGTTCAGCGAGGTGCGTGAATACCAGTGGGGCGACGACGTGCGCAATATGGACTGGAACGTGACCGCCAGGATGAACGCACCCTACGTGAAGGTGTTCGAGGAGGAGCGTGAACTTACGCTGGTCCTGCTGGTGGACATCTCCCGCTCGGGACTTTTCGGCACTGCCGTGAAGACAAAGAGGGAGCAGATTGCCGAAATTGCCGCCACCCTGGCCTTTTCGGCCATCCTGAACAACGACAAGGTAGGTTGCATACTCTTCAGCGAAAAGGTGGAAAAATTCATTCCTCCTGCAAAGGGGAGGACGCATTTCCTGCACATTATCCGGGAAATCCTGGAATACCAGCCCCAGAGCAACGGAACCGACATAGGCGAAGCCCTGCGTTACCTTACCAACGCAATAAAGAAAAAATGCACCGCCTTCATCCTATCCGACATGCTGGATGTATCCCCCGACGGGAAAGCCCGTTATGAAGATGCCCTGAAGGTGGCTGTGAACCGTCACGACATCTCGGTGATAAGGGTGAGCGACCCCAGGGAGCACAGCATCCCGAACCTGGGCTTCGTGCACGTGAAAGACGCTGAAAGCGGTGCCTCACGCTGGATAAACACCGGCTCCCGGAAAGTACGTTCGGCCTATGAAGGATGGTTCCGCAACGCCACTTCCGACGCCGACCACCTTTTCCTGCGCTACAAGGTACACCATGTCGATATTGCCACGAACGAAGACTATGTGCGCGGCCTGATGAACTTATTTAACAGAAGATGACAGCCTTAGTCCTTTTAATATCCGTTTTGATAGGCATCCCCTCAGGAAACGCTTTTCTGGAACCGCTCCAGAAGAGGGATTCCATACTTATTGCCGACCAGCTCCGCTACGGAGTGCAGCTCAAGGACATAAAAGAGGGCACCCGCATTGCATTCCCGGATTTCAGTCCCGAGGAGGGCAGTCCGTTGGAAATCCTCAGTTCCTGGCAGCTGGACTCGGTGCGGGTTAGCAAAAAAAAGGAAGTCCCCGCACGCTATGACATAAAGGCCTACGTTATATTTACCACCTTCATGGGTGGAGAATACGAATTGCCAGACATCCCGGTGCTTGTGGGCAAGGACACTCTGGTTTTTTCCGGCCCGGAAGCCATTACGGTTACGGAGCTTCCCATAGATATGGAAAGTTTCCAGCCAAACGACATCAAGCCACAGGCCAAGGTACCCTATACGCTTAAGGAACTCTTCCCCTGGATTTACGGAAGTGCAATGATCCTGATGGCCATTGCCATCCTTGTACTCTGGTTCATACACAGGGAAAGGAAGAGCCGGGAAGAGGCTCTCCTTGCAGCAGAACCCGCACATATCAGGGCCCTCCGCAAACTGGACAAATTCCGCGGAGAAAAGTTCTGGAAGCCCGAGCAGCAGAAAGCCTCCTATTCCGGCGTCACCGACACCCTGCGCGAATACATATCGGCCCGGTATGAATTCGGCGCAATGGAAATGACCACCGCCGAGATTTTCGACAGCCTGAAGGGAAGCGACGTTCCGGAGGAACTTTACAAGGAAATGAAGGAACTCTTTGAAAGGGCCGATTTCGTAAAGTTCGCAAAATACACCGCCTCGGAACAGGAAAACGCCACGGTGCTGCCCCGGGCCGTACGTTTTGTAAGTGACACTTATCAAAAGGAGCTTGAGGAAGATGTACTTTGAGTATCCATATCTGCTTTGGCTGCTGGCAATTCCGCTGCTCCTTCTGGCGCGCTATCTTTGGATAGAGCTTAAGGACCGGCGCCCGCATATGAGGGTTTCCACGGTGGATGCCTGGAAAGCCGGAGGACGCTCCTTCCTGGAAATCCTGAGGCATCTTCCTTTCATCCTTCGTACAGCCGCCCTTGTTCTAATCATCATTTGCATCGCCAGGCCGCGTTCCTCGTCACAGATTGAAAAGGTGGACACCGAAGGCATAGACATAGTCTTTGCGATGGACGTTTCCACCAGTATGCTGGCCCGGGATTTCAAACCCGACAGGCTTAACGCCGCCAAGGACATTGCAATAGAATTCATTGCGCAAAGGCCTTCTGACCGAATGGGAATTGTGGTATTCGCCGGAGAAAGCTATACCCAGTGCCCCCTCACCACCGACAGGGCCACCCTGATTAACCTGATGAAGGACGTCCAGACCGACCTTATCGAGGACGGTACGGCCATCGGCAACGGCCTTGCCACCGCCGTGGCAAGAATGAAGGATTCCGACGCCAAGAGCCGGGTGGTAATCCTGCTCACCGACGGTGTGAACAATATGGGAGAGATTGATCCGGAAATGGCGGCAGAAATTGCAAAGACCTATGGGATAAGGGTTTATACCATTGGCGTAGGTGCCAACGGAACGGCCCCCTACCCTGTCCAGACGCCCTGGGGCATAGAAATGAGGGACATGCAGGTGGAAATTGACGAGTCCCTCCTGATGAACATTGCCGATTGTACCGGAGGGCGGTATTTCCGTGCCACCGACAATACGAAACTGGCCGAAATCTATGCCGAAATCGGCCAGATGGAAAAAACGCGCACGACGGTGGATTCCTTCCCAGTCTATAAGGACCTCTACAAAGGGTACGCCCTTGCCGCACTCGTTTGCCTGCTGGTGGAACTGCTGCTCGCCGCATATTTAAGGAGGATGCCGGTATGTTGATGTTCGGTGATTCCAGATTCCTGTACCTGCTCCTGCTGGTACCCTTTATCCTTATTGGATATGCCCTGCTGCGTTATTTGAACGGCAGGAGAATAAAGGCTATGGGCGATCCCGAGCTGGTGAACGCCCTTATGCCGTCATGGTCCAGGTCCAAAGGCTGGGTGCGGGTGTGCATCTTCTGCCTGGCCTTCGTCTTCTTCGTCCTTGGCCTGGCACGGCCCAGGACCGGAGCGAAACTTGCCGAGCGTACCACCCGAGGAGCCGAAATAATAGTGGCCCTGGACGTTTCCAATTCCATGCTGGCCCAGGACTACTCTCCCAACCGCCTGGAAAGGGCCAAGCTCTCCATCTCCCGCCTCACCGACAAGCTGCAGGACGACAGGATTGGCCTTGTGATATTTGCCGGAACGTCTTTCGTCCAGCTTCCCGTTACCACGGACTATGTGAGCGCGAAGATGTTCCTGAATTCCATCGACACCGGCTCCATTCCGGTTCAGGGCACGGCAATAGGCGAAGCCATCAACCTATGTATCAAGAGTTTCAGCGCCCAGAGCGAAAAGAGCCGGGTGATTATAGTCATTTCTGACGGTGAAAACCACGAGGACGATCCCATGCAGGCCGCAAAGCAGGCGGCCGAACTTGGAATCAAGGTCTATTGCATAGGCGTGGGTTCGGCTGAAGGACAGCCCATTCCGGCTGAAGGCGGCCTGCTGAAGGACAAGGACGGAAATATAGTGGTGACGCGCCTGGACGAAGAAACCCTCCGCAAAATTGCCTCCGCTGGAGGCGGAGCCTACATCCACGCCGGAGGAGAGGAGTTCGGCCTGAATCCCATTATCCAGGATATACGGAAGATGGAGGACGAGGAGTTCGGCAGCGTTGTTTTCGAGGAATACGACGAGCAGTTCATGTATTTCTTCGGCCTTGCCCTGCTTCTTCTTGTGATTGAAATACTCATCGGCGAGCGCAAGCCCCGCCACAAACTTTTCGAAGTATGAGAAAATTCCTTTGGTGTTTCATTTTCATTTTGGGCTGCGTGAGCGCCTTCGGCCAGAAAGCCGAGGTGCGCAAGGGAAACCGTCAGTTCAAAAAGGGCGAATATGCCAAAGCCGATATAGACTACCGCAAGGCCCTGATGAAAGACAGTACGATGATGGCTGCCACCTATAACCTGGCGAACAACCTGTACCGTCAGGAGAATTACGACGAGGCCGCCAAACTTCTGGCTTCCAAGGACAATGACGACATTGCATCGGTTCCTTTCAGCGCGCAGTACTATTTCAACACCGGTGACGTTGCTTGCGCCCGACAGGACTGGGAGACTGCAGTAAATGCATTCAAGGACTGCCTGAGGCTCACTCCGGACGATATCCAGGCGAAGGAGAACTACATCTATGCCCGGAACAAACTGATGGAGCAGCAGCAACAGAACCAAGATCAGCAGAATCAGGATCAGAACCAGGACCAGAACCAAGATCAGAATCAGGACCAGCAGCAAGACCAGCAAGACCAACAGCAGGATAAACAGGACCAACAACAGCAACAGCAACAGCAGGAGCAGCAGATTTCTCCCCAGCAGGCACAGCAAATGCTCCAGGCAATACAGAACAAGGAAAAACAGACCCAGGAGAAAGTTGACGAGAAGAAAGCCCAGGCCCTGAAGTCCAGGCAAAAGGACAAGAATTGGTAGAAGTATGAAAAGACTGTTTGCATTAATTGCCGCATTACTGCCCGCCATCTGCCTGTGGGCAGACCCTACTATACGTGTAGAGGTCCACAATATCGTGGAACTCTCGGAGCGTTTCAACATTGTTTTCATAGTGGAAGGTGAGCACTCCCCCTCCGATTTCGAGTGGAACGCAGGGGACGATTTCACCGTGGTCTGGGGCCCGCAGAAGGGTTCGTCGACCAGCATCCAGATGGTAAACGGCAAAACCACTCGTTCGTCACAAACCTCTTATACATACATACTTCAGGCTAAAAGAACCGGCACTTTCACCATAGCTCCTGCAACAGCCAAGGTCAAAGGCACGCAAGTGACATCCCGCAGCGTGAGCATTCAGGTCGTGGGAGACGGTTCGTCATCCTCCTCACAGGGCGCCGGGCAGCAGGCCCAGCCTCAGCAAGGGAGCGGGAGTTCCGGGGCCGCATCCTCCTCTGAAAGTTCCAGCAGCGAAAGCGACATTTTCATGAGGCTGAGCCTGAGCCGGAATTCCGTGGTGGTGGGTGAGCCGCTTACCGCAACCCTTAAAATTTACCACCGGGCCAACCTGGTGGGCTTTGAAAACGCCCGTTTCCCCACGTTCAACGGCTTCTGGAGTCAGGAGACGGAGACACCTTCCAATATTGAATTCCAAAGGGAACAGCTGAACGGAACCATGTACAACAGCGCCGTTCTCAGGCGCTGGGTGCTCATTCCGCAGAAAGCGGGGGACCAGAGCATCGATCCTGCCGAAATAGTTTGCCTTGTGAACGTCCAGCGCAGGCGTTCATCGGGCTCCATCTTCGACGATTTCTTCGGCACCGATTATGTTACAACCCGTCAGAGGGTTATGACGAAAGGCGCCACCGTCAAGGTATCGGCCCTTCCCGCCGGAGCGCCGGCATCATTTGCCGGAGGCGTGGGCGATTTCACGGTTCAGGCGCGCCTGAGCAAGGATTCCCTGCGCACCCACGATGCCGCATCCCTCATTGTCACCATTTCCGGAAAGGGTAATATCGCCCTTGCCGAAGCCCCCAAAATCAGTTTTCCTCTGGACTTCGAAGTTTATGACGTGAAGACCACGGTGAACACGGACAAGAGCGGCACTTCGGGCTCGAAGACCTTCGAATATCCCTTCATTCCACGAAGCCCGGGAGAATTCTCCATCGGCCCCGTGAATTACAGTTTTTACGATGTGAAGCAGCGTTCCTACAGGACGGCTTCGTCACGCGAGCTTCATCTTGGGGTTTCCCGCTCGTCGTCCTTCGCCTCCCCCGGCTCGCAGGCACAGGGTGAAGGAAACAGCCTTGTGGTGGACCGCAAGGGCGTGAAAAACCTGGGTGAAGACATTCGCTTCATAAAGAGTAAAACAAAACTTGGAGAACCGCAGAAATTCTTTGTGGGACGGACACTCTACTGGATTATCCTTGCCATGCTGCTGGTTTCAGCGATTTCTTTCTGGATGAGTTTCCGGAAAGTGGCTGCAATGCGGGCCGATGTCAGCGGAAGCCGCAACCGCAAGGCCACCAAGATGGCCCTCAAGCGTCTTTCCCAGGCCCGCGAGTTTCTGGAAAAGAACCTTTATACGGCCTTCTACGAAGAGCTGCACCGTTCCTTGCTTGGCTTCGTGGGCGACAAACTCAGCATGGATATGGCCGACCAGACGAAGGAGAATATCGCAGCCGCTCTCACTTCCGGCGGAGTCTCTGCCGGGACCGCCGACGAATTCATCGGCCTTATCGATGCCTGTGAGTTTGCCCGTTACTCCCCTGATGCCGGCCATGAGGCCATGAATGCCCATTACCAGAAGGCTGTCGAAACCATTACCGCTATTGATTCGTCAATGAAGAAAAGTCCATCCCATAGCGCCGCGGCGCCCATTTTAGCCTTGCTGCTGATGCTCAGTCCCCTTGCCGCACAGGCACAGCTTTCCTATCCGGATTCCTTGTGGCAGAGCGGTGTCAAGGCCTACTCGGAAGGCGATTTCGCCACAGCCCTGAAGGACTGGGAAGGCGTGAAGGAGACCGGGCTGATGTCGCGGGAACTTTACTACAACCTTGGAAATGCCTATTTCAAGAACGAGGAACTTGGAAAAGCCATTCTCTGGTATGAAAGGGCTCTCCGCCTGGATCCTTCCGACGAAGACGTGCGCTATAACCTGGAATATGCCCAGGCTCTTACCCAGGATCGTATCGACCAGGTGCCGGAGTTCTTCCTGAAGCAGTGGATGGGAAAACTTTGCTACATTCTCCCTTCCGACAGCTGGGCCGTCCTGTCCATCATATTCATCGCCCTATGCCTTTTGATGGCCCTGCTTTTCATGCTTGGAAGCAGCGCCGGAAAGCGTCGCCTGGGCTTTTTCCTTGGCATCGCGGCTCTCCTTCTGGCCATTTTCAGCTGGGATTTCGCCCGCAGGCAGAAGGCCGAAGCCGGGAGGCAGGACATGGCTATAGTGATGAGGACCGTTTCGTCGGTAAAAAGTTCACCCTCGGATGCATCGGCCAAGGACTTGTTTATCCTGCACGAAGGTACGAAGGTGAAAATTCTGGACAATGTCGCCGGCTACTCCAACATAGAACTGGCCGATGGGCGCCGCGGCTGGATTCCCGCCGGAGACATCGAGGTAATCTAAGTTTGCGAACCAGGCGGACAGGGAAGTAGTCTTTCTGCTTATGATACCTATCCAGCCGTACCTCGGCAGACGTGACTTCAAAAGCCATCGCTCTGGTTTCGTTGGCACAAGTACTGGACCAGTAATAACCATTCGCACCATTTTCAGCGGCAAACCAAGATTCAACCGGCAAGGGGTAAGATGACAATACCGGCAGAGTGCATCGCGAAACTTAAATAATTACTTAAAAAAACAGACATTTAACAAATATCCCCTAGCCGAAAACTCGCAGGGGATATTACCATAAGATGCTATAAGTCAGGAGTTTACCTCCAAGCACTAGAATTTGAAGACTACACCGGCGTTGATGTAGGGATCCCGAAGGGACCATTGCAACTCCAATGAAGCGCCGAAATTGTTGGTAAAGAAAAAACGCGCCCCGGTAAAGAAACCAAAATTGAAGAGAGCTTTAGGGTCTTTCTTGACCGATTCCATTACTTCGGTCTGAAGGCACAAACCCAAAGATGCTCCTGCATGTACTTCAAACCTATTAGTGATGTTCAGGCCATAAGAAGCACGCGCATTTATTGGAACATTGTGATTGTAGGCATTTTTAGTTGTAGTTTCTATTAATTTAGAACTATCCGGATCCAGATTGACTATAAAATCAAAGTCGGTTGATTTCCTGAAACTGTATCCGGACTGGAGACCTACGGACAGATGGCCACGCCATAAATTATCGAAAAGGACATACTCCCCGAGGACATTGAAGCCGATACCCGGGAGAAAAGCCACGTGGGTGCCAATTGTGATGGTCCCCCTGGGATTGGGGTCTTCAATGGCACTTGCGGGAACAGCGGCCAGAAGCCCTGCGGAAACGAATGCAAAAAGGATAAGAAGTCTTTTCATACTTGGTTTAGTTAGTTATTTCTATGACAAAGATAGAGTTTTTTTTTGTATCTTTGCCGAATATAGGAAAATAATTATTACAGATATGCTATTCCATCTTCTTCAGACAGACATTTCCGACAGCCTTGCACAGATTGCAAGCGAGGCCGCGGCCCCCATCCAGCAGCCCACCCAGATGAACGAAAGCCTGTGGTCCATGTTCAATATGGGCGGCCCCCTGATGTGGATTCTCCTGGCCCTTTCCATCCTTGCAATTTACATCATCGGCCGAAAGTGGTGGACCATCAACAACGCCTCCAAGATTGACGCCCACTTCATGCAGGACATCAGGGACTACATGAACAGCGGAAAGACCAAGAGCGCCATCACCCTTTGCCGCAAGTACGACAATCCGGTGGCCCGCATGATTGAAACCGGCATCCACCGCATGGGCAGGCCCATGACCGATATCCAGAGCGCTATCGAGAACATCGGCAATGTGGAAGTGTCCCGCCTTGAAAAAGGCCTTCCCATCCTTGCCACCATCGCCGGCGGCGCACCTATGATTGGTTTCCTGGGTACCGTCATCGGCATGGTCCAGGCCTTCTTCAACATGTCCAAGGCCGGCAACAACATTGACATCACCCTCCTGAGCGGCGGTATCTATACCGCAATGCTCACCACCGTGGGCGGTCTTATCGTGGGCATCATAGCCTACTTCGGCTACAACTGGCTCACCTCCAAGGTTTCGGACCTTGTGTACAAGATGGAAAGCTCTACTATGGAGTTCATCGACATCGTACTTAACGAACCCGGCGAAGAATAGGAAGAAAATGGCACTCAAGAGAAACACCAAGGTAGATGCCCAGTTCTCGTTATCCAGCATGACGGATATCGTGTTCCTGCTCCTTATCTTCTTCCTGGTAACCTCTACCCTCATCAATCCCAACGCCCTGAAGCTTCTGCTTCCCAAGAGCACCGGACAGGTGAGCGCAAAGGCAACCGTGAGCGTGAGCATCAAGGACTGGGGCAACGACAGCTACACCTACCACATCAACGGCTCCAAGGATCCGCTTCCTTATGCCGATGTCGAAGACCAGCTCATCGGCCTCCTGACGGACGAGGAGGACCCCACCTTCTCCATATATTCAGACCAGAGCGTCCCTGTCGGGGAAGTGGTCCAGATTATGAACATCGCTAAAAGGAACCATTACAAGGTTATTCTGGCAACGCAACCCGAATAAGATATGCAGCCATACCAGAGAGCCAGGGAAAAGAGAGAGAAGTCGGCGAACATTACCGGTATCGCCGTAACCCTTGTCGTACACGTCCTGGGGCTGGTATTCCTGCTGACGAGCGGCCTTAGCTACCTGGATCCTCCTCCGCCGGAAAAGACATCGCTGCTGGTGGAATTCGAGGAAACGGAAGAGATGGAAAAGCCCGTTCCCACGCGTGTGGGACGCCAGCCACAGGCCCAGGAGACCGACAGGACCAGGGAAGTCGAGCTTGTACAAAAGGCCGAATCTCCGCACGTGAGCGACCGTCCCAACGTAACGCCTGCAACCAAGCCGGACCCGCACGGAGACGTGGAAGTCCCCACTCCAAAACAGGAAGAGCCCAAACTGGATCCCAGGGCCTCGTTCCCCGGCATGTCCAAACAAGACACATCGAAAGCCACAACTCCGCACAGCGCCACAACGCCAAGTGAGGGATTCAAGGCCGGCCAGCCGGACGGCAATACAAAGGAAGGCAAGACGGAAGGCAGCGCAAACGCCCACCTGAAGGGACGCAACGTCGTGGGCTCCCTTCCCAAGCCCATTTATTCCACACAGTTGGAAGGCATTGTGGTGGTCCAAATCAAAGTGGACCAGTATGGCACCGTGACGGAAGCCATACCGGGAGCAGAAGGTACTACAGTAACCGATAAAACTCTATGGAACGCAGCCCGCAGCGCTGCACTGAAAGCACACTTCAACCAGAGCGCCAATGCTCCGGCCGTCCAGAGCGGCACAATTACATATATTTTTAAACTGAAGTAACGAGCCCGTGAGGGTAAGATTCTATGGAAGACAAAAAGAAAGGTACGAGAAAACGTATCACCCGCAGGCCGGCTGACAGCCGTGCCGAGAAAGTGGATTACAGCACCAGCCGCAGTTTTTCCGACCGCCCCGCAAGAGGAGAACGTCCTGCAAGGGGCGAACGCCCCGCACGCGGAGAGCGCAAGTTCGACGGTGAGCGCACGCCAAGGGGAGAGCGCCCTGCGCGTGGCGAACGCAAGTTCAACGGTGAACGCCAGTTCAAGGGCGAGCGCCGCTCCGGAGGCTATTCCAAGCCCACCAAACGCAATTTCGCCAGCGAAGGCATGAACGCAATGCTTCGCCGCAAACCCCAGGTAACAGGCCGCTACAGCGACGACGACACCGCAAAGAGCGAAATCAAGGAAGTTGTCCGCCTGAACAAATTCATTGCCAACTCCGGTGTTTGCTCCCGCAGGGAGGCCGATACCCTCATCCAGAGCGGTGTAGTGACGGTTAACGGAGAAGTGGTGACCGAACTGGGCGTAAAAGTGAATGTCCTCACCGACGACATCCGCTTCAACGGAGAACGCCTGAAAGGAGAAAACAAGGTGTACATCATAATGAACAAGCCCAAGGGCTATGTCACCACAGCCAGTGATCCACACGCCGAAAAGACCGTGATGGACCTTCTCAAAGGCTGCCCTACCCGCGTTTTCCCGGTAGGAAGGCTGGACAAGAACACCACAGGAGTGCTGATGTTCACCAACGACGGAGAAATGGCCGAGCGCCTCACCCACCCGTCCTACAACAAGAAAAAGATTTACCAGGTGGTTCTTGACGCTCCCCTGCGCGAAGAGGACAAGGCCAAGATACTTGCCGGAGTCGAGCTTAACGACGGTGTAATTGCTGCCGATGAGCTTGAATACATTGATGCACACGACCACCGCCAGCTTGGAATCGAGATTCATTCCGGAAAGAACCGCATTGTCCGCCGCATCTTCGAATCCCTTGGATACGAGGTGAGGGCCCTGGACCGCGTATATTTCGCCGGCCTCACCAAGAAAGGCCTCAAGAAAGGCGACTGGCGTTACCTTACCGAAGGCGAAGTGAACATTCTTCGCATGGGAGCATACGTATAATGGCACACAGGGCAGGTTTCGTAAATATCATAGGGAACCCCAATGTGGGCAAAAGCACCCTTATGAATGCGCTGGTGGGGGAAAAGCTGTCAATCGTGACGGCAAAGGCCCAGACCACCAGGCACCGTATCATGGGCATTGTCAGCGGAGAAGACTTCCAGATAGTGTACTCCGACACGCCCGGCATCCTGAAGCCCAATTACAGGCTTCAGGAAAACATGCTCTCCTTCGTGGACACGGCAATCGGGGATGCCGACATCATCCTCTATGTGACCGACACCGTGGAGAAGCCCGACAAGAACGAAGCCTATATCCAGAAGCTTTCGAAACTGGAATGCCCGGTAGTGCTGGTCATAAACAAGATTGACATTTCCACCCAGGAGAAGGTAACGCAACTTATGGCCTGGTGGGAGGAAAGGCTGCCGAAGGCCCGGATAATCCCGGCATCGGCCCAGGAAAAATTTAATCTGGAAAGCATCCTGGAGGCGGTTTCGTCCAGTCTTCCGGAGGCACCGGCCTGGTTCGACAAAGACCAGTTCACCGACAAGAACCTGCGGTTTTTCGCCTCTGAAATCATTCGGGAAAAGATTTTCCTGAATTATGGCGAGGAAATCCCCTACTCGTGCCAGGTAGAGATTGAGCAGTTCCGCGAAGGGGAAGATCGCTATGAGATAAGCGCCGTAATTTACGTGATGCGTGAGTCCCAGAAGGGAATTATCATCGGCAAGGGCGGAAGCGCCCTGAAGCGAGTGGGGACCCAGGCCCGCATTGACATGGAGGACTTTTTCCAAAAGAAAGTGTTCCTCTCCACTTTTGTGAAGGTGGATCCCGACTGGCGGGAATCCCGCAAGGAACTCCGCCGTTTCGGCTACGAATTTTAAAATAAAATGATATGGCAGAAGATTGGGAAGAAATTGAAGGACAGGAAGAGGAATTGGGAGAAGATGCCGTCGCGTCGGGGAAATTCGACAAACTCCTGGGCAGCGACAGCCGCAAATACAAACTCTCCGGAATGTTCAAGGAGTGGTATCTGGACTATGCGTCCTATACCATTCTGGACAGGGCCGTTCCTCACATCGTGGACGGATTCAAGCCCGTACAGCGCCGCGTGCTGCATACAATGGCGGAAATGGACGACGGCCGCTATACTAAAGTGGCAAACATCGTGGGCCAGGCCATGCAGTACCACCCACATGGCGACGCTTCCATCCTGGGCGCCCTTGTAACCCTGGGCCAGAAAGGCCTTCTCATCGACTGCCAGGGAAACTGGGGCAACATCCTCACCGGAGACTCGAATGCCGCCCCGCGTTACATCGAGGCACGCCTGTCAAAATTTGCCAAGGAAGTTGTCTTTGACAGGAAAATCACCCCTTGGATGACCTCCTACGACGGCCGGAAGCAGGAACCCACCGAACTGCCGGTACGCTTCCCCCTGCTTCTCGCACAGGGCACCGAGGGCATCGCCGCCGGCCTCAGCTCCAAGATTCTGCCTCATAACTTCAACGAACTCATAGACGCTTCCATCGCCATACTGAAAGGCGAACCATACGAACTCCTTCCGGACTTCCCTACCGGTGGCATTGCCGACTGCTCCAAGTACAACAAGGGCCGCCGCGGAGGAATGGTGAAAGTGCGCGCCCGCATAAACAAGGTGGACAAATCCACCATCACCATCACCGAAATCCCCTACGGGAAGACCTCCCAGGGCATTATCGACAGCATAATCAAGGCCAAGGAAAAAAAGAAGATAAACATTAAGAAGATAGATGACATGACCACCGACAAGTTGGAGATAATCATCCATCTTCCGGCCGATGTCTCCCCGGACAAGACCATCGATGCCCTCTACGCCTTCACCGAATGCGAAACAAAGATAGCGCCCAACGCCTGCGTAATCAGGGAAAACAAGCCGGTGTTCCTGACAGTTGACGAGATACTGGAATACGACACCTGGCACACCAGAGACATACTCCAGGCCCAGCTGGAAGTTAAGCTGGGAGAGTTGGAAGACGATTGGCACTACTCCTCGCTGGAGCGTATCTTCTTCGAAAACCGCATATACAAAGTCCTGGAACAGAACCAGATGACCTGGGAGCAGCAGCTGGACGACGTCATGGCCCAGATGAAGCAGTATCAGGACCTGTTGCACAGGGAAATCGTGATGGACGACATCCTGAAGCTGGTGGAAAAGCCGGTGCGCAAGATTTCCAAGTTCGACACCAAGGCCCTGGACGAGAAGATTTATGCCATCGAAGACCAGATGAAGGAAATCCGGGACAAGCTGGAGCACATGACCCAGGTAACCATCGACTGGTTCCGCAGCTTGAAAAAGAAATATGGCGCCGACTGGCCGCGCCTCACCGAAATTTCCTCGCTGGAGAACATTACCGTCACCAAGGTGGTTTCCAACAATGCGAAACTGTATGCCAATCTGGCCGAAGGCTTCGTCGGCATAGGCCTCAAGAAGGATGACGGAGGCGAACTGCTGGGCGAATGTTCCGACCTGTCGGAAATCATCGTCATCGGCAAGGATGGAAAATACCGCGTTACGAAAGTGACGGAAAAGGCCTTCTTCGGCAAGGATTTGCTTTATGCCGGAGTATTCAACCGAGGCGACGAAAGGACAATTTACAATGTCATTTATCGCGATGGAAAAGGTCCTGCCCATTATGCCAAACGCTTCAATATCACTTCGGTAACCCGCGACAAGGAGTACGATATCACAACCGGAGCCCCGGACAGCAAGATTTACTGGTTCACAGTGAACCATAACGGAGAGGCCGAGTCTGTACGCATAAGCCTGCGGCCGAAGAAGGGCCTGAAAAAGACTTCCCTGGAATGGGATTTCTCTTCACTAGCCATAAAGGGACGCAGCTCAAGGGGCAACCTTGTGACCAAAAACGCCATCTCCCGGGTCCAGCTCAAGTCAAAGGGCATTACCACCCTGGAAGGCAAGGATATATGGTGGGATCCGGATATCCAGCGCCTGAACGAGGAGGGACGCGGACAGCATCTTGGCAAATTCGCCGGACAGGACCGCGTGCTGGCCATTTTCACCGACGGCAGTTACTATACCACCACCTACGATACCGTGAACAAGTATCAGGGTGATGTTTTACGTATCGAGAAATTCAATCCCTCCCGCGTCTATACCGTCCTTTATTGGGATAATTCGGCCAAAGCCTATTACGTGAAGCGTTTCAGTTTCACCGAAAGCAACAACATGCCCCAGCTGTTCATCTCGGAAAGCCGTGGATCACGCCTGGTAGAAATAAGTTCCGACGCACATCCCAGGATTATTCTCACCTTCGGCGGAAAGGCCGCTCACAGGGAGGCCGAAGAGATTGATGCAGAAGAGTTTATCGGCAAGAAAGGATTTACTGCAAAGGGTAAGAAATGCTCTCCTTACGAGCTTAAGGCAGTCTGCTTCGGAGAGCCCTACGAGAAAGAGGAGGAGGAAGAGGATGTGGTGGAAATCATCGAGATGGGAACCCTTGACACTGATGCCCCCGATGCCGAGCTCCCGGATGATGACACCCCTTCGGACGACACCCCCTCGGATGACGCTCCGGCAGTGGACCTCGATAACTGGGAACCCACACTCTTTTAGGTAATTATGTTAATCTCCCTTTGCGGCTTCATGGGTAGCGGAAAGAGCACGGTGGGCGCCATCGTGGCCGATGCCCTGGGCTGCCCCTTCCTGGACCTGGACCTGATTGTCGAGAAAAAGGCCGGTAAGAATATTCCGGAAATTTTCGCCGCCGAGGGAGAGGCCGCTTTCCGTGAAAAAGAGAAAATCGCCCTGGAGGAAACATTGAAAAAATATGGCGGCGCAACAGCCGTCCTGGCCCTTGGCGGAGGCACTCCGACGCTCCCCGGAGCCACTGGCCTGATAAGGACGAAAAGCCTTTGCATATATCTGAAAACATCCCTGGAAGAGCTTCAGCGCAGGCTTGAAGGGGAAAAGGAAGGGCGGCCGCTCTCCGGCGAAGGTCTTGCCGAAAGGCTGGCCGCCAGGGAGCCGCTGTACAATGAAGCAGCTGAAGTCGTTATCGAGACCGATGGCCTTTCTCCGGAGCAGATTGCCGACGAAATCATCATATCCTGCCTCTAGGCCTGCTTGCTTTTTTGAGGGGGATTGCCTATATTTGTACAATTATGGGCATTTCGGAAAGACAATGGACTGTTAAGGATGTAGCCGATGCGGAGGTTTCTGCGCGTCTGGCCGCTGAATTGGGCATAGACCGTGTCTTGGCCGACCTTCTGGTCCAAAGGGGCATACGCTCCTTCGAGGATGCCCGCAGCTTCTTCCGTCCCCGCCTTGAGAACCTACACGACCCTTTCCTGATGACCGATATGGACAAGGCCGTGGAACGCCTTCACAAGGCCATCAGCGGGCGGGAGAAAATCCTGGTTTACGGGGATTACGACGTGGACGGCACCACTGCCGTGGCCCAGTTATATTCCTTTGTGAAACAGTTCACCCCAAAGGTGGAGTTCTACATTCCGGACCGCTACGATGAAGGTTACGGCCTGTCATACAAAGCCCTGGACTGGGCCTCCGATAACGGAATCAACCTGGTCATAACCCTGGACTGCGGTATCAAGGCTATAGAAAAAGTGGAATATGCCCGGGGAAAAGGCATAGAGGTCATAATCTGCGACCATCACCTTCCGGAAGAAGTGCTGCCTGCTGCCGTTGCAATCCTGGACCCTAAAAGGGAAGACTGCCACTACCCTTTCGACGACCTTTGCGGCTGCGGAGTTGGTTTCAAACTGGCACAGGGATATGTAAAGAAATATGGCCTGGACGCAAGCCTGCTGGAGCCCCTGCTGGATTTGCAGGTGGTATCCATCGCTTCCGACCTGGTTTCCATGACCGGGGAAAACCGCATTCTGGCCTACTTCGGCCTTAAGCGCCTGAATGAGAATCCCCGCAAGGGCCTGCTGGCAATGATCAACCTTGCCAAACTGGAACCGGGGCACGTCGGCATAGATGATATCGTATTCAAGATTGGCCCCCGCATCAATGCCGCCGGCAGGATGGAGAGCGGACGCCTGGCCGTGGAACTCCTGACCGCCACGGACGACAAAACCGCCTTCCGCGTTGCCGAAGAAATCAACGATTCCAACAACGAGCGCAAGTCCATCGACCGGGAAATAACCCAGGAAGCCCTGGAAATGGTGCAGCAGGGCCGCGCCCTGGAGACCGAAAACGTCACCATCGTTTACAATCCCACCTGGAACAAGGGTGTGGTTGGAATTGTGGCATCCCGCCTTGTGGAAGCCTTTTACAAGCCCACGGTCGTGCTCACCAAGAGCAATGGCTTCGTTACCGGCAGCGCCCGCAGCGTGCAGGGTTTCGATCTTTATTCCTCCATCGAAAGTTGTTCGGAACTGCTGGAAAACTTCGGCGGGCACATGTATGCGGCCGGCCTCACCATGAAAGAAGAGTATCTGGAAGAGTTCTGCAAGAGGATGAACAGTTTCGTGGCCGGAAACATCACCCGGGAGGAACTCACACCCGTGGTGGAAATTGACGCCCGCCTGGATTTCTCCCAAATCACCCCCAAGTTCACCCGCATACTGAAACAGTTCCAGCCCTTCGGCCCGGGAAACAGCAATCCGGTTTTCCTTACAGAAGATGTGTACGACGCCGGAAACGGCCGGAAAGTAGGAGCAGGTGGCCTCCACCTGAAACTGGACCTGATGCAGGAAAGCCAGCCCTACAGGCAGATTGCCGCCATCGGCTTCAATATGGCAGACTTTTACGACTACATCAAAGCCGGCAATCCAATTGACATCTGCTATTCGATAGTGGAAAACTTCTACCGCGGTTCCTCTACCGTCCAGCTGCGCCTCAAGGACATACGGGAGCGGGACGAACTCATCTAGTTACAGGATATACCCTATTTCCTTGAAACGGTAATAATGGTCCCCTCCACCTTCCTCACGGACGTGAAGGCGGCCGTCAGGCTCTACACCTTCTATGACTCCGCAGTATTCGCGCCCGGTAAGAAGGTCATGGTAACGCTCCGGCGTGCCCCTCTGGAAAAGAAGGGCCGAATAGGCATCGAAAAGGGCCGGGGAATCCAGTTTATCCAGAAGCCCTTCGAAAGTATACAAAAACTGCCCCAGGGCATCTTCCAGCTCATATTCCTTAGCGGTGCAAAGGCTAAGAGACGTAGCCCCGGAAAGCTGCGGAAACTCCTTTTGGTTAATATTGATTCCTATGCCGATTACCGAGGCCTCCAACTCTCCGCGGGTGCCAAGGCGGTTTTCAATCAGCATCCCGCAAATCTTGCGCTTTCCGACATAAATGTCGTTGGGCCATTTAATTTTGGCCTCGACTCCCTGCCCGGAAAGAAATTTGGCCACGGCCAGGGATGACAGGTAATTAAGGCGGAAACTGCCAGCCGCATCCAGTTCAAGCCCTTTCAGGACGATGGAAAAGGTGAGATTCATCCCCGGGGCCGAAAACCAGCGATTCCCCCTTTGACCCCTTCCCGCAGTCTGCTCCCGGGCGGCGATGACGGTGCCGCCGGAAAGTTCCGAAAGCCGGCGCAGGGCCTCGGAATTAGTGGAGTCCACGCTGTCAAGCCAGATTATTCGTCTTCGCATGGAGGCTCGTTGAACGGTTCCAGGAAAGGATTGTACATTCCCTCGCGGGCAATGCTGGTAGCGCCGCCGTGCCCGGGAATGACGTCGGTTTCCCCGGGAAGGCAAAGGAGCTTTTCCTTGATCGAGGACATCAGCTTCTCGTAATCCCCTCCCTCAAGGTCTGTCCGGCCGATACTTCCGGCAAAAAGGGTGTCTCCGCTAAGAAGCAGGCTGTCGGCCTGGGACCACCAGCAGACGCTGCCAGGAGTGTGGCCCGGCGTATGGATGACCTTCCAGCTTATCCCAGCAAGCGTAAGAGCGTCGCCATCGGCAATATCCAGTGTTGGAAAATCCAGTTTCGCAAGGCCTTTGGGAAGGAGGAACCTGTCGGCGGGATGCATATAAACCGGCACGGGATACTGTTTCAGCAGCGATTCCACGCCCCAGGTATGGTCGAAATGCCCATGCGTGAGGATTATGGCTTCAAGGGTTAACGAATTTTTCTCAAAAAGCTCTTTCAGCCGATTGTATTCTTCAGGTGAAGCCATTCCGGGATCGGCCACGACGCAGCCCCTGGCGCCCTCGTTCCACAGGACGGAGCAATTTGTCCCCAGGGGATTAAAAGAAATGACAGCAGAGTGTAACATAGGTTGCAAATGTACGAAAGTTTTGCCATATTTGTAGAAGATATGCACATAGGTATAGCAGGAAATATCGGCAGCGGCAAAACTACGCTCACTACCCTTCTTGCCCGGCACTACGGCTGGACGCCCAAGTTCGAATCGGTCACTTACAATCCTTATCTGGCCGATTATTACGCCGACATCAAACGCTGGTCCTTCGCTCTGGAAATGTACTTCCTTCAGCAGAGGCTGCACGACGTGCTTGAAATCTCCAAATCGAAAGACGTCATCATCCAGGACAGGACGCTTTTTGAAGGTGTGCACATCTTCGTAGCGAACAACTATGCCCAGGGAAACCTGTCGGAAAGGGATTACAACACCTATATGGACACCTTCAACGTGATGATGGAGGTGGTGAGGGAGCCGGACCTGATGATTTACCTGAGAAGCAGCATCGAACACCTTGTATCCCAAATCCAGAAACGCGGAAGGGACTACGAGCAGTCCATCTCCATCGAATACCTGAGCGGCCTGAACGAACGCTATGAGAAGTGGATAGAAGGCTACAAGGGCCGCCTGATAATAATTGACGCCGACAATCTGGACTTCCTTGCAAGGGAGGAGGATTTCGCCACAATAACGGACAAAATAGACGCGGAATTGTACGGATTGTTTTAAATGATCGATTAAACAAACTAAATAAAAGACGCTATGCACATCGCCATCGCCGGAAATATTGGCAGCGGCAAAACCACGCTGACCAGAATGCTAGCCGAGCATTACGGATGGACTCCCAAATTCGAATCCGTAGATTTCAATCCCTATCTGGCCGATTTCTACGAAGATATGGAACGCTGGTCCTTCAACCTCCAAATCTATTTCCTGAACAAGCGTTTCCAGGATGTAGTGGAGATATCCAAGCACAAGGATGTCATCATCCAGGACCGCACCATTTACGAAGACGCCCGCATCTTCGCCCCCAACCTGCACGCAATGGGGCTTATGTCAACGCGGGACTTCGAGAATTACAGCGACCTCTTCGACCTTATGATGTCGCTGGTGAATCCCCCGGACCTGATGATTTACCTGCGCTCCAGCATCCCCAATCTCATAGCCCAGATCCAGAAGCGCGGCCGCGATTACGAGCGTTCCATCCGCATAGACTATATTACCGGCCTTAACCAGCGTTACGAAGACTGGATACGCGACTACAAGGCAAGGCTGCTGATAATCGATGTGGACAATATTAAATTCGAAAACAATCCGGAAGGCTTCCAGGCCATTACCGACAAGATTGACGCTGAACTTTACGGACTTTTTCCCGCTGAATAAAAACTGATCCGAGATGACAAAATTGAACACCATCATCGATTTTATCGAGTATTATTCCCATAAATACGGAGACCATCCATATATCCGCGAGAAAGTGGATGGCCAGTGGAAGGAAATCACTCAGGAACAAACCCGGGAAGAAGCATACCGGATTGGAGCCGGCCTCATGGCCCTGGGCCTTAAAAAAGGCGACAAGATCGCCCTTCTTTCCGAAAGCCGGGCAATGTGGGTCCTGTCTGAAATGGGTGCCTTGTATGCCGGTGCAACGGATGTTCCCCTTTCCGTAAACCTTGGTGAAGGCCAGGACCTGGTTTTCCGCATAAACCATTCCGAATCCAAATGGATTATGGTTTCCGGGAACCACCTTCCAAAAATCCGCGCCATCCTTCCGGGATGCCCCAATGTCGAAAAGATCATCGTGTATGACGATACCGCCTTCGACTACGAAAGCCTCCAGGAAAAGGAAATGCGTATGTCGGAAGTGCAGAAGATGGGCGATAAATTCCTGAAAGAGCACAAGGACGAATTCGTGGAAAGGTATTCTTCCATCGGCCCCAACGATTATGCCAATATTTCCTATACTTCCGGTACGACGGCCGATCCCAAGGGAATTCTCCTCACCCACCGCAACTACACCGCGAACGTGGAGCAGGGACGCTCGGTAATCAGCATTCAGGAGTATGGCGTCCTCCTGATTATCCTTCCCCTGGACCACTGCTTCGCCCACGTCGCAGGAATGTACACCCTCATGTCCTACGGTGGCTCCATTGCCTTCGTCCCCATTGGCAAAAATGCCCTTGCAACGCTGCGCAACGTGCCCGTGGCAATCAGTGAAGTACGTCCTCACGCCATGCTTTCGGTGCCGGCGCTGGCCCGCAACTTCAAGAAAAACATCGAAGGCGCCATCAAGAAGAAGGGTGGATTTACGGAGAAACTCTTCTATCTGGCCCTCGACAACGCCATCAAATACAACAAGGAATACTACAACCGCGGTAGCGGCGGAAACTTCTGGAGGAAACCCCTGGTGGACCTTTTCGATGCCATCGTCTTCAAGAAGGTTCGCGAAAGCTTCGGCGGCAGGATGCAGTTCTTCGTAGGTGGCGGCGCGCTCCTGGACATCGAGCTCCAGCGCTTCTTCTGCGCCATCGGCATTCCCATGTTCCAAGGCTACGGACTCACGGAGGCGACCCCCATCATCAGTGCCAATTCCATGGGCCACGCCCGCTTCGGTTCTTCGGGCCGTCTGGTAAAGCCTATGGACATAGTGATAAAGGATTCGGAAGGTAATATTCTTCCCAACGGTGAAAAGGGAGAAATGGTAATCCGGGGCGAGAACGTTATGGCCGGCTATTGGAAGAATCCCAAGGCTACGGCCGAAACCATAATAGACGGCTGGCTGTACACCGGCGACATGGGCTACATTTGCCCGGAAGATCCTGAATACCTGTATGTGGTGGGCCGTTTCAAGAGCCTGCTCATCAGTTCGGACGGTGAAAAATACTCCCCTGAAGGCTTCGAGGACAATATTACCGAAACCTCGAAATGGGTTAACGCCTGTGTGCTGCACAATAACCAGAATCCTTACTGCGTTGCCCTAATGGTACCCGACAAGACAGCCCTGAAGGAAGCCGCAGAACACAAAGGACTTGATCCCAAGAGCGAACAAGGCAAGAAGTTCATGCTGGATCTTATCCAGGCCGATGTCGATTCCTACAAGAAAGGCGGCTCCCGGGAAGGCGTTTTCCCCGAGCGCTGGCTGCCGACGGCAATCGGCATTTGCGACGAGGAATTCACCATTGCCAACAAGATGATGAACTCTACCATGAAGATAGTCCGCGGCAAGGTGGAAGAGCATTACGCTTCCCTGCTGGAATATCTTTACACCCCCGATGGCAAAGAAATCCACAACACCCGCAACCTTGCAGCCCTGGATTAATATAAGGGGTGCACGGGCGAATAACCTGCAGAATATAAGCGTGGACATTCCGCGCGGGAAGTTTGTCGTGGTGACCGGCCTGAGCGGCAGCGGCAAAAGTTCCCTGGCCTTCGACACCATTTATGCCGAGGGCCAGCGTCGCTATATGGATACCCTTTCCACCTATGCCAAGCACTTCATGGGCATATTGGAAAAACCTGAAGTAGAGGAAATCACCGGCCTGAGCCCCATCATTGCCATTGAACAGAAAACCACCGGCAACAATCCCCGCTCGACGGTTGGGACAATCACGGAAATTTACGATTTCCTGCGCCTGCTCTATTCCAAGGGCTCCAGGGCCTATTCACCGGAAAGCGGCAAAGAAATGGTGCGGTACAGCGACGAGCAGATTGTCGATCTGGTTATGAGCCGCTATGCCGGACGGAAATGCTATCTTCTCTCGCCTCTTGTCCGCGGACGCAAAGGCCACTATCGTGAACTCTTCGACCAGCTGCGTAAACGTGGCTATACCGAAGTCCGGATTGATGGAGAGATACTTGAGCTTCAGGGCGTTGACGCCCTGGACAGGTACAAGCCACACTTCATAGAACTGGTGGTGGACAAACTGAAACCGCAGGCCGGAGACAACAGGCGCATACGAGAAGGCGTGGAACGCGCCTTGTCTGTGGGGAAAGGTTCGCTGGCAGTACTGGATATGGAGAGCGGCAGCCTGACGCATTATTCCAAGCACCTGGTCGATCCGGAAAGCGGCATATCGCTCCAGGAGCCACAGCCGCACAGTTTTTCATTCAACTCGCCCCAAGGCTATTGCCCGCATTGCAAGGGCCTGGGGACCATAGTTGACGTCAATATCGAAAGCATAATTCCCGACCGCTCGAAAAGCGTGGCCGATGGTGCCATTGTCCCGCTCGGGAAAGTGAGGGAAAACCGGAAATTCGACATAATCCGCTCAATCGCAAGGAAATACAATTTCAGCCTTTACGATCCGGTAGCGGCTATCCCGGACGAAGCCCTGAGCCTTCTGGTTTATGGCTCGGAGGACTTGTTCCGCGTTGGGGAGGGCAATCTTTCGGAGATGGAAAGTTGGAGTGGGGTGATTGGCGATATCGACAGTTTCATCACCTGCCCCGTTTGTAACGGGACCCGACTGAACCGTGAGGCCCTTTGCTTCAGGGTAGATGGAAAAACCATAGCCCAGGTAGCGGCAATGGAGATTTCCGAGCTACGCCAATGGCTGGACAAGATACCGGAAGGCTTCAACGAAAGGGAAAAACAGGTTTCGCGCGATATCCTGAAGGAACTCCGTGAAAGGGTTCAGTTCATGCTGGATGTAGGACTTGACTATCTTTCCCTGGACCGCCCCACCGGATCCCTTTCTGGCGGTGAAAGCCAGCGCATCCGCCTTGCTACGCAAATCGGCGCCAAACTGGTCAATGTGCTGTACATCCTGGACGAGCCTTCCATCGGCCTGCACCAGAAGGATAACCGCAAGCTTATATCTTCACTGAAAGCCCTTCGCGACGAAGGCAATTCGGTGATGGTCGTGGAACACGATGCCGAAACCATGCTCAGTGCCGATTATCTTGTGGACGTTGGCCCCGGAGCAGGTGCCAAAGGTGGAAAAATCTGCCTTGCAGGGCCTTTGGATAAACTTCTAAGCGGGGAAATTGAAGGCGAATCCATCACCCTGGACTACCTTAAAGGCAAACGGTGCATCCCTGTCCCCAAGCATCGGCGAAAAGGGAACGGAGAAAATTTTGTACTAATGGGTGCAAGCGGCAACAACCTGAAAAACGTAGATGCACGCTTCCCGCTCGGTTGCCTTATAGGTGTTGCAGGACTTTCCGGAAGCGGAAAAAGTTCCCTCGTGAACGAAACGCTGATGCCCATCCTGAAACGCAAGTTCTACCGCTCGAAAGAGCGTCCCCTGCCGTATAAAAGCCTGGAGGGCAGCGAGCATATAGACAAACTGATTGAAATAGACCAAAGCCCTATTGGCCGCACACCGCGTTCCAATCCGGCTACATTCACCGGCGTTTTCAACGACATACGCTCTCTCTTTGAGGAAACTCCTGATGCTAAGGTGCGGGGCTTCAAGGCCGGACGCTTCTCATTCAACGTGCCCGGAGGCCGCTGCGAGGAGTGCAAGGGCGCGGGCATCAAAATTATCGAGATGAATTTCCTGCCTTCCGTGCACGTGGAATGCGATGTCTGCGGCGGCAAGCGCTACAAGGAAGACACGCTTGCAGTGCGCTACAAGGGCAAAAATATTAATGACGTGCTGGAGATGCCCATCAGCGAGGCCTACGAGTTCTTCAAGCCCGTTCCGAAGATAGCTTCCAAACTGAAAGCCCTACTGGACGTGGGCCTTGGTTACGTGCACCTTGGCCAAAGCGCCGTAACGCTTTCCGGAGGTGAAAGCCAGAGAATGAAACTTGCCGCCGAACTTTCACGCCCGTCCACCGGCAAAACCCTGTACATCCTGGACGAGCCCACCACCGGCCTGCATTTCGAAGACATAAAGGTGCTGCTGGCGGTTCTTCACCGGCTGGTTGACGCCGGAAATACCGTTATAATCATCGAGCACAACCTGGACGTGCTTAAATCTGTTGACTGGATGCTGGACATGGGCCCCGCCGGCGGTCACAAAGGTGGCAGGATAGTTGCCACGGGTACGCCAGAAGACTTGGCCGGTAACCCCGATTCGGTCACCGGCCCTTTCCTTCGCGAAGTCCTGTAAGACAGGAATTTATTGCAGTTTTGTGTAGGCCACTTTGCCAACCAGGGTGGTAGGCAGGGAGTCGCGGTATTCCCATTCAGAGGGAAGGGCATACTTGGCTATGTGCTCCCGGCAATGGGCAACAATGCTTTCGCGGAGCTCCGGGGTATCTTCAACACCGTCGCGGAGTACTATGAAAGCCTTGACCCTTTGCATCTTGTACTGGTCCGGAACGCCTATGACGCAGCTGCGCTGGACGGCCGGATGACCTTCGATAATGTTTTCCAGCTGGGAAGGATAGACATTGTATCCGCTTGTCACTATCATCCTCTTTATCCTTTGGCGGAAGAAGATGAAACCCTCGCTGTCCATGACGCCAAGGTCGCCGGTGTGCAGCCACACGTGACCATCGGCATGCTTGCGAAGGGTTTGAGCATTCTCCTCCTCGTGATTGATGTAGCCCAGCATCATGGAAGGACCGGTAAGACAGATCTCACCCTCCTCGCCATAAGGGACCTCCTCGGTAGTGCCCACCTTGCAAATTTTGTAATAGGTGTCGGGGTAAGGCAGGCCGATGCTGCCTTCCTTCTCCTTATTGTAAGGCGTGAGACAGGAGGCGGTAACACATTCGGTGGTGCCATAGCCTTCGCGCACACGGATGGTAGCCTTATGCTCGGCAAGGAACTTGTCGAATTTGCGCTTCAGCTCGATGGTAAGGGAATCGCCGCCGGAAAAAACACCGCGGAGGCAACTCAAATCGGCCCCGTCCAAATATTTATTGCGGGTAATGGCCTCGAAGAGCGTGGGTACGCCGGCTATGAAATTGGGCTTAGTGGTCCGGATAAGCTTGGCATAGCTCTTCACGTTGAA
Organism: uncultured Bacteroidia bacterium; assembly: GCA_902772985.1. Classification (GTDB taxonomy): domain Bacteria; phylum Bacteroidota; class Bacteroidia; order Bacteroidales; family UBA932; genus Cryptobacteroides. The sequence goes on from CACYCP010000051.1 coordinate 32,023, forward strand.
GCGGGGCACAAGGATGGCAGTACCGCCGCAGACAAGCACGGTATGGATGCACACTCCAAGGCCGAAACCGTGGAATACGGGCATTGCAGCCAGCATTTTGCTGTGCAGCACCGTCTCGTGGCACATGGCCTCGGTCTGGCGGGCAAGGGCGTTGAAGTTTATGTCCGACAGCATGATGCCCTTCGTCACGCCGGTAGTTCCGCCGGAGAAGAGAACTACGGACTCTGTCAGTGGATCCTTATCCGGGACAAAGCACTCGCTGCCTGCATTTTCGCCACCCTTGATGAAATTTTTCCACAAGATGGTGCCTTCATTTTCTACAATCTTCGGGAATTTCCTCTCTGTGAGGAGTTTCTGGCCGATGGAAAGAGGGAAAGGAAGTTCCTCGGAAACGCGGGCGATTATGAGTTTGGAAACGGGACGCTTGGCCCTTACTTCCTGGAATTTGGCATAAAACTGGTCCAGGGTTACAGCTATCTGGCACGAGGCCTCGTCCATATAGAAGGCCAGCTCGGCCACGGCCGAAAGCGGGTGGACCATCGAAGCGACGGCACCGATGCGGTTTAGGCCATAGAGACAGTAAATAGCCTGCGGAACATTAGGAAGGCAAACCAGGACACGGTTCCCGGCACGGACGCCAAGGGAATAAAAGGCTTTTGCCACACGGTCTATTTCAACAGCCATCTCCTTGTAGGGAATAGTCCTTCCCATAAAGCTGAGGGCAGGGAAATCAGGTTCTGCGGCGGCAGTTTCCAGAACGGTGACGGACATGGACTTGTCGCTGTATTCCAGATGAAAAGGGACCTCGCCATAGCTTCCAAGCCAGGGCGTGCTTACATTTTCCAAATTAAAGTGCATTGTTTATGGTTTTAATTATCTATTTCTACAGGGGTGGCGGCCGGAAGGTCCAGAAGTTCAGGATTCGCTGCAAGCTTCCTCACAATCCTCATGGTTTTGGCAAAATAATAGCCATCGGCAATCCTTTCATCCAGGGTGAAGCCAATGCTGAGGGAATTACGCATTTCGAGACTTCCGTCTTCCTTGAAAACGGGAATCAGCTTTTTCTCGTTGATGACCATGAACAATGACAAGGTGCCCCAATCGAAAAGATGGTGATAGTCGGCACTCATCTTAATGCTGCCAAGATTTGAAATGTAGCAGGAGGAGAAACAGGGGTCGTCTTTTGCCAGGCTCTGGGGATAGAAGCCAAAATAATCCAACTTTTTCAAAATCCAGAAAGAAAAGCTTAAAATGGGACGAGGCAGCCGGGAAAAGTAGTACATAGCCTCGTCCACTCCCACGGGTGTATCGCTGTTCCGGACTTTGCTCACGAAAGACTGGACATAATCGTGGACCTGCTCCAGCGGGGAACCTCCTTCCGGGTCCAGGATGAACTTTGCTATTGCCTCCACGGCATCATCCGAGAACTTCCGCTTTACGTTGAATCCCAACTGAACCTGCTTGTGCTCATAAAAACGTCCTCCCTTTATGAACCAGTTCATTCTGGGCCTGAGCAAAATGGTCTTTGCCAGTATTGCAGTAATGACGTGGAACCAGGTATATTTGAATTCCGGATTGGATGAGTTCTTCTTTTCCAGATATTTATCTATCTCTGTCAGGTCCAGAGTTTCGCAAAGGACTGCCTCATTAGCGGTACGGCCCCCGAAAAGATAAGGCATTATTACGTGCATCGGATCAAGTCCGCCAATATACCAGCCGTCTTTACGATCTCTCCAATTCGTTTTTCTCTCTTGCATCGGGTTTTTAATCTGCGTTAAACTTTCAAATATACCAATTATTGGCCTATTATGCAAAAACAGACTCTTCTACAAAGTCCCCCACTCACTGCGAAGGCGGTCCATAAGGTGCATTATATAAAGAATCTCGGCGTGCGGCATTTGCGGGGGTTCAATCTCACCGGCCTCTATGGCTGCCTTGCAGGCACGGAACTGGTATTCAAAACCGGTAATCTGCTCCGGCACTTTTACGGTTCTGACAAGTTCCCGGCGGGGATGGTAAACCTGGACACAAGTGGGATTAACTATATCATCCAGGACAAGGAATCCGCCGCTTCCGGAAATCACGGCCTTATTGTCCCCATGACACCAGGCCGATGCCTGCACGCTGGCCATGGTTCCGTCTTCCAGGACCATGGTGATGTTCTCCGTAGCGTCCACGCCGCTCTCGGAACGGATGCATGTGGTGTTGATTCGTTCAATGGTACCCTTGGTATACATTCTCACGAAGTTCAACAGATACACACCCAGGTCCAGGAGGGCTCCCCCGCCCAGCTCAGGCTTCACTACCCTCTCTTTCCCGGATACTTCAAAAGCCATATTGGCCATTATCATCACGCTTTTTCCGATTGCCCCCTCCTCCAGAAGAGAGCAGACGATATCCCTAACCGGAAGGTAACGCGACCATATTGCTTCGGCTACGAATATATTCTTTTCGTGCGAAAGTGCAAGGATGGCAGCCGCTTCGGCAGCATTCATCATAAAGGACTTCTCTACCAGGCAGGGCTTCCCTGCAAGGATAGCGTCGCGCGTATTGGCAAAGTGGCAGGAATGGGGCGTAGCCACATAGACAAGATCCACGTCAGGATCGGCAAAAAGTTCTTCGTATGAGCCGTATGCACGCGGGATGCTGAATCGACCGGCGAAATCCTGGGCCTTTTCAAGGGTGCGGGAGCCTATGGCGATGCAGCTCATGTCGTCCATCGCCGCCAGGGTGCGGGCGGCCTTTTCGGCAATGTGCCCTGCCCCGATGATTCCTACGTTCATAAAGTCTGTCCTCCTATGAATTCACGCAAGATGGAAGTGGGCGGAATTGCCTGAATCTCTGAAGGTTGGAGCGCCACGATATAAGAGAGGAACTTAATCAGGCGCACGGCCTCGGCATAAGAGGGAGAATCCGGGCGGATGCGGCGGAGCAAGGGCTCGGCATAGTACCTGAGCAAGGGAAGTTCATACAGCAGGGCGGTGTTGAACTGGGCATCGGCATTCTCCTGGAAGGGGAAAATGTAGCGGGCCTCGCCCCGGCGTACCGACGGCCAGCGCATAATGGTATCTTCAGGTGAAATGCCCCTCACACGGTTGTCCCGAACCATGCGCCTGAGCAGACGGTTGTCCGAGGTGGAAATGCAGCAGTTCTCGTCCAGTTTCAGCGAAGTAAGGGCCGATGCATAGATGCGGAAAATACGGCTCTGGTCCACCGAGGGCACCATTGCAGGATCCAACGCATGGATTCCCTCCATCACCAGGATGTCGTTTTCCTCCAGATGCATCTTATTCCCTTCATACATAGGCACTCCCTTCTTGAAATCGAAGCGTGGAAGTTCAACCTCCTCCCCATTGAGAAGGGCGTTCAACTGGGCGCCCAACAGATTCAGGTCCATTGCCTCCAAGGCCTCGAAATCGTAATTTCCGAACTCATCCTTGGGCGTTAGCTCACGCGGAAGGAAGTAGTTGTCCAGTTCTATCACTTTCGGGTTCAGTCCCACTACCTTGCACTGCTGGGCCACCCTTAGCGATGACGATGTTTTGCCGGAGGAGGAAGGCCCCGCCAGGAAAACTATCTTCACGCGATCCCTCTCGGCATAAATCCTGTCGGCCAAATTGCCATAGGCCCTTTCCTGCCTGGCTTCGCAAAGGTTGATGAAGGAGATGGCTTCTCCCCTTTGAAGAAGCTCGTTCAAAGCACCCACGCTCACTATTCCGGTGGTTTTGCACCAGTTGCCGTAGTCCTTGAGCGTGGTGGTCAGCTTCATCTGCTTTATGCGGGGTATGGGGCGGGAAATGTCCTCCGTAGAAGGATACTGCAGGCAGAATCCGTGGTGGAATGGCACGATGTCAAAGACATTCAGCATTCCGGTGGAAGGCACCAGCGGGCCGTAGAAATTATCGGCCACGCCGTCAAGGAAATAGACCTTGCAATAATAGTGGCCCAGGGAGCTTTGAAGGGCGGCTTTCAGCTTCTGCCCCTGGCTTTTAAACAGGGCTTCGGCTTCCTCGCTTAGCATTTTCTTGTGCGAGAAAGGCAGGTCCAGGGCCACCAGGCGGCGCATCTCCTCCTTGATTGCCGGGATATCGGCATCCACCACCCTGATTTCCCGGAACTTGCAGTACATTCCGCTGGGAAGCGAATGGTTTATCTTGAAGATGCGGTCCGGGAAAAGGCTGCGCACCGCCCTCTGGGCCAGGAAGCTGAGGGAACGGATATAGGTGCGGCGGCCTTCCGGATGGTTGTAGCCTATAAATTCGATGGAGTGGGGATAAAACAGCTGATAGTCAAGGTCTTTCAGCTTGTGGTCCACCAGGGCGGCCAGCACCGGGTAAGTATTGCCGCTCCTTTCATCGGTCACGAATTCCGGAGCAATATCCTTCAGTCTTGTACCGGGAGCTACCTCCAGCTCCTTTCCGTCATTCACACATTGAACGCTGATTGTATCCATATTATTGACGAACTATTGTCTTTGTCTAACTGCTTCATACATAAGGATTGCGGCGCTTACCGACACGTTCAGGCTGTCCAGGCGGCCCAGCATGGGGATGCGGATGTGGGCATCGGCTGCTTCCCTCCACAGGGCCGACAATCCGGTAGATTCTGTCCCCATCACAATAGCCGTCGCGCCTTTCATGTCACAATGGTAGTATGGGACGGAATCCTGCAGCTGCGCCGTAAGTATTTTCGCGCCCCTCTCCTTAAGGAAATCGATTGTCCGGGCTGATGTCTCCACCGCCACCGGGACAGTGAAAAGCGCACCGATTGACGCCCTTATAAGGTTAGGATTGTACAAATCGGTAAGAGGATCGCAGATGATCACCGCTGCGGCGCCGGCGGCATCGGCACTGCGTAGCACCGCGCCCAGGTTGCCGGGTTTTTCCACCGATTCCAGTACTACGATAAGCGGATTCTCCGGAAGGGGCAAATCTTCCAGGCGGTGGCTCTTACTCTCCAGAACGGCTATTATTCCTTCCGTACCCTCCCGGTACGCCACCTTCCTGTAAAGATGTTCCGGTATTTCGAAAACCTGGGATACACCCGCCGGAATCTGGTATGACAGGAGCAAATCCGGGCAAACGAAAAGAGAACGGAGCGTGTAGCCGGAAGCCAGGCAATGCTCCAGCTCCCTTCGGCCTTCCACCACAAACAGCCCCTGCTCCCGCCTTGCCTTGGACTTCTCCTGCAGCAGCAGTAAATTCTTGATCTTCGGATTCGTAGCCGATGTGATGCTTTCTGTTTTCAAAATTATGTGGTTTAGATTCTTCGCTTCGCTCAGAATGACATAATCCGAAGAGCATTCCCTTGTCATCCTGAGGAGCCGAAGGCGACGAAGAATCTTGTTCTTCAGAATTTCTCCGGTCTCATCATGGGGAAGAAAAGCACGTCCTGAATGCTTTCGGCGCCGGTCATGAACATCGTGAGCCGGTCAATTCCCAGGCCGATACCGCTGGTTGGCGGCATGCCGTATTCCAATGCGCGGACGAAATCGTAGTCGATGTACATAGCCTCGTCGTCTCCCTTGCTCTTCAAAGCCGCCTGCTCCTCGAAACGCTCCAGCTGGTCCACCGGATCATTCAGCTCGGTATAGGCATTGGCCAGTTCCTTGCCGTTTACGAAAAGTTCAAAACGTTCGGTAAGGCGGCTGTCATACCGGCAACGCTTGGTAAGCGGCGACATTTCTACCGGGTAGTCTATGATAAACGTGGGCTGGATGAGCTTCGGCTCGCAGAACTCCCCGAAGATGGCGTCGATAAGCTTTCCTACGCCCATTTCAGGGCTGACCTCCACGCCCAGCTTCTTGCAGACGAGACGAAGCTGCGTCTCGTCCATACCGCTAACGTCAACTCCGGCATATTCCTTAATGGCATCCAGGATACGCAGACGGCGGTAAGGGCCCTCGAAGGAAATTTCGTTTCCGCCGATGGTCTTCACCAGCCCGCCGGTGGCGACGGCAACCCTCTGGAGCATCTTTTCCGTGAATTCCATCATCCACAGGTAGTCCTTGTAGGCAATATACATTTCCACGCAGGTGAACTCCGGATTGTGGGTTTTGTCCATGCCCTCGTTGCGGAAATTCTTCGCAAACTCGTAAACTCCCCTGAAGCCGCCCACAATCAAGCGCTTCAGGTACAACTCGTTGGCAATGCGCATATACATATCCACATCCAACGCGTTGTGGTGGGTGATGAAAGGACGTGCAGTGGCGCCTCCCGGAATGGGCTGAAGGATGGGGGTTTCCACCTCCAGGCAACCTTCTTCGTTGAAGCACTCACGCATGGTGTTTATGATGAGGGTTCGCTTTACGAAAGTATCCTTGACCTGAGGGTTGACCACCAGGTCCACATACCTCTGGCGATACCGCAGTTCCGGATCCTCGAAACTGTCGTGGACTGTACCATCGGCATCAGTCTTGACGATGGGGAGCACGCGTAAAGACTTCCCAAGCACCGTGAGAGACTTTGCGTGAACCGAAAGCTGGCCCGTCTGGGTGAAGAAGGCGAAGCCCTTGATTCCGATGAAATCGCCAATGTCCAGAAGTTTCTTGAACACAGTATTATAGAGGGTTTTATCTTCGCCGGGACAAATCTCGTCCCTTTTCACATAGACCTGGATGCGGCCGGCGTGGTCCTGAAGTTCCATGAAGGAAGCAGCGCCCATGATGCGCCGGCTCATGATTCTGCCGGCAATGCACACGTCCTGGAAATTGCCTTCTTCCGGATTGAAGCCTTCCGTAATCTCTACAGTGGTCGCGTTCACGAAATACTGCTCCGGCGGATAAGGATTGATTCCAAGTTCCCTAAGCTTTCCTAAAGACTCCCTTCGGCCCAGTTCCTGCTCGTTAAGTTCATTGTATGCCATAAATATGCTGTTTGTATAAAATGCAAATATAGTAAAAATATGCTAAACGCCGTAATTCCCCCGGAGTCGTCCTTCGCCTGCGGCCGCGGGATGCCCTTTACGCATTCTGCCCTACCCGGTGTCAGGTAAGGCAGAATCGATAAGTTGGTGCAAGTCAAGCGCTTACTACCACGCTAGAACGGAAGGTCATCGCTGCTGTCGGCTTCGGCGGCAGGGGGAGGGGCTACTGGAGCAGGCTGGGGCGCAGGGGCCTGGGGGGCCTGATAGCCGGGGCCTTGATAAGTCGAAGCCTGAGGTGCGGAAGGCTGGGAGACCAGGGCGTCGGAGTCCCCCTTGCGGCCCAGAAGCTGTAGGGTGTCGGCTACAATTTCAGTCGTGTAGCGCTTGGCACCGGTCTGGTCGGTCCACTGGCGGGTGCGAAGTTTTCCTTCGATGTAAAGCTGGCTGCCCTTGTGGACGAATTTTTCCACAACATCGGCATTGCCGCGCCAAACAACCACATTGTGCCATTCCGTATTTTCACGCAGTTCTCCTCCGCGATCACGATAACGTTCCGTTGTGGCAAGCCGGAAAGATGCGACTTTGGCATTGCTTCCGGGATTCTGGGATTCAAGGTAACGTACTTCCGGATCGTTTCCAACGTTACCGATTAGCAGTACTTTGTTCAAATTTGCCATAGGTCTGTATTTTTTTGCAATTTACAACATTTTTTCAATATTCGGAGCCTCTCCGGTGAAAAGGCTGTAACCGGCTATCGCCTGATGCAGGAGCCAGCGCTCTCCGCCGATGTATTGAAGGCACTGGGCATCGCGGAGGCGGGGCGTGCGGTATTCGGCCTCCAGCACTACGGAGCCCCTTAGCGGAAGCCCGTCAGGGACGGGAGCGCTGCCGGGAAGGGTATAGATTAGAAGCAGGGGCTTTCCCTCCGGCAATGGCCGTTCTCTGAGGCCTTCCAAGCAGATTCCCGGGCATCCCAGGGCCGATGCCTTGGCTTCGCTCCGGCCAGCGACCGTCACCCTCAGACCAAGTTTTTCAGCTGCGGCCACCGCCGCCCGGGCAGCACCGCCGGTGCCAATCACAAGAGCCTCCTCGAAGTCCCGGCCGCATTCACGCACTGCGCCTATGACTCCATCCACGTCGGTGTTGTAGCCGGCAATGCCACCGGGAGTTTTCACGGCCAGATTCACCGCTCCGGTGGAAATGGCCTCGGCAGAAGGAATATCCACAGCCGAAAATGCATCCAGCTTGAACGGTGCTGTTATGTTTATTCCGTCATAATCCCTTAAGAACCGATCCCAGGCAGCCTGGAACGAGGATTCATCAATAAGGTCATAGGGATATCGGCCCCCGTAGGCAGCCCTGAAAAGGCGGGGACTATGCGAGCCCTGGACAGGGTGGCCTATGAGGGCAAAGCGTTTCATCCTTTTTTGCGGAAAAAGCTTTCGTGAATGTATGAGCCTATTCCTACGAGAGCCTGTGTGACGGCCTGTGATTCGTGGGAAAGGGTGGCGAAAATCATCCCGGTGGCGAATGGCATACCCCATACGCTGGAAAGGGCGCCGGCAACCACGGAATGATATGCGCCGAAACCGCCGGGAACAGGTATCATCGAACTCATACTGCCCAGAATCATGAGGAAGAAGGCATCGATGAAGCGCATATCGGCATAGGCAGGTATATCCCTGAGTGCCAAAAGGATAGTCCAGCACATAAGGGTATATACGGTCCAGATTACGACTGTAAGAAGAAGGAAAATCCAGGCGTTTTTCATCCGGGTAAAGGACACCAGGCCGTCTTTCAGGCCCAGGACAAAATCCCAAACCTTGGTCCAGACTCCGCCCCTGTCCTTCATCTTCCAGAAAAGTATGCCTGTGCCAACGATGAGAAGAATCAGGCCTGCGACAAGGAAAATCAAGCCCCTGCTGCCGCCCAGGGCCTTTTCCATCGACTCCAAGAGATATGGGCCGAAGCGTTTCCACATGGCCCGAAGAAGAACGAATGCCATAAGGAGAATTATGACGGTATCCCAAAGGCGCTCTATCAGAAGCGTACCAAGAACCTTGTCGAAGCTCAATTTCCGCTTGCCGTCCTGGTCTTTTGCCGAATGCCTTACAAGGTAGCCGCAGCGAATCACCTCACCGGCTCGGGGAATCACCAGGTTTGCCGCCATGCAAATATTGTAGGCATTGAAGCAGGTAATGCGGGAGGTGCTTTCATCGATGGGAAGCATGAGCATTCTCCAGCGCAAGCCCCTTAACCAGAAAACGTTGGCACCGAGAATCATGGACACCGCCACCCATTCCCATTTGCAATCCTTTAGGGCCGAAATGAACTGCCCCCAGTCCACACCCCTGAAACAGAAATAGACCAGGATTACAGCCAGCGCGATCCAGAAAACGTATCCTGCAATATTTTTCGCTTTCTTATCCATCAAGGGCAAAGTTAAGGAAAAATTGCGTAATTTTGTGGTATGAAATCCATTCTTGGCATTGGCAACGCCTTAACCGACATTCTGGCAGTTTTGCCGGACGACAGTCTTCTACAAAAGTTTCACCTCCCTCTGGGCAGCATGCAGCACGTTGATATGGAAACCGGCGACCGCATCTGGGAAGCCCTGAAGGAATATGGCGTAAAGTACGTTCCTGGCGGCAGTGCTGCCAATACAATCACCTGCACGGCCATTTTCGGCATGCCGTCGGGATATCTTGGAAAGATAGGGAACGACGACCTGGGCAACCTTTTTAAGAGCACAATGGAGCAATACGGCGTACGCGCACAAATGCTCTACGGCACAAAATCTTCGGGCCGATGCATGGTTTTCATTACAGGCGCCAATGCCGAGCGCACTTTTGCCGATTACATGGGCGCAACGCTGGAGCTTGGCCCCGACGACCTGGAACCGGAATTCTTCCAGGGTTACGACTACTTCCATATCGAAGGCTATCTGGTCCAGAACCAGGAGCTTATCTCCAAAGCCGCCCGCCTTGCCAAGGCCGCCGGATGCATCATTTCCATCGATATGGCCTCCTACAACGTGGTCGAATCCAACGCAGCCTTCTTCCACAACCTGGTAGAGAATTACGTGGATATAGTTTTTGCCAATGAAAACGAGGCCAAGGCCTTCACCAAACTGGAGCCTCGCGAAGCCATAGACGAACTGGCAGGCAAATGCCAGATTGCCGTTGTGAAAGTGGGCAAGGAAGGTTCTATGGTCAAGTCCGGTAACCAGTACCACTTCATCGAGCCCTGGCCCGCAAATCCCATTGACGCCACCGGCGCCGGGGATACCTACGCTGCCGGCTTCTTGTACGCGCACTCGCTGGGTATGCCGCTCCGGGTCTGCGGAGAGGTTGGTTCCATCCTGGCCGCCAAGGTAGTGGAAGTTATCGGCACCAAAATTGACATCCCCCGCTGGCGCACGGCCAAAGAGGAAATCCGTGCCTTGATAGCGGAAAACACTCCTGTCTATACCGACCGATGAAAAAGTATTTTTGGGTTTTGCTTATCTCGATGCTGCCGCTCGTAGAAATCCGCGGCGCAGTACCTTATGCCGTAGCAATGGACCTTCCCCTGGTGCCGTCCTGCATCGTGGCCATCATAGGCAATATGATACCGGTACCCTTCATTTTCCTCTTTGCACGCAAGGTGCTGGAATGGGGAAAGGATAAAAAGTACATAGGCGGCTTTTTCAGCTGGTGCCTGCAGAAGGGAGAAAAGGGCGGCCGGAAGCTGGAGGAAAAGGCCGGGAAAGGCTTGTACTGGGCTCTGTTCCTGTTTGTGGGCATTCCTGTCCCCGGCACCGGAGCCTGGACCGGAATGCTTGCCGCCAGCATCCTGAATATGGATTTCAAGAAAAGCACTCTTGCCGCACTTGCAGGCGTGCTGCTGGCCGGCTCCATAGTGCTTGTAGCCTCCCTCCTGGGCCTCAGCGCCTTCAGTGCGTTAAGGTAAATATCACTCTAAGTCAGGGCAGTATTTCGGCAAGGGCCTGGACCTGATCCGGGGTGGTAGCCCAGCTGGTGGCAAAACGAGTGACGGCACGGCCGCCAGGGAGGCGTTCCCACACTTCATACAGAACTCTTCCTTCCAGGGCCTGGGCGGCTTCGGGAGTAAGGATGACAAACTGCTGATTGGTAGGGGAATCCATAAATAGTTCGTAGCCCTTTTCCACAAAAAGGTCTTTCAGTTCCATGGCAAGGTCAACGGCTCCACGCGCAATCTTAAAGTACAGTTCGTCGGTGAAAAGGGTATCGAACTGGATGCCCAGCAGACGGCCTTTGGCAAGGAGGGCGCCGTGCTGCTTTACCATGGTGAAAAAGTGTTCGGGAACCTTTCCGGAAGGGAAAACTACGGCCTCACCGCACAGTGCTCCAAGCTTTGTCCCACCTATGGTAAACACGTCGCAAAGCCTCCCCAGTTCCCTCAGCGTGACATCGCACTCGGGACTCATCAGCCCGTAACCCAGGCGGGCGCCGTCTATGAACAGTGGCAACTCATAACGCAGGCAAACGTCCCGGATGGCCTCCAATTCGGCCTTGGAATAAAGCGTACCATACTCTGTGGGAAAGGAGATGTACACCATGCCAGGAAAGACCATGTGGTCGTAGGCGCCATCGGCATAAAAAGTTTCAAGATAGTCCTGAAGGTCCCAGGCCGATATTTTCCCCTCACTTTGTGGCAGCGTGAGGACCTTGTGGCCGGTATATTCCACGGCGCCGGCCTCGTGCACGGCGATATGACCGCTTTCTGCCGCCACCACGCCCTGGTAATCCCGGAGCATGGTTGCAATGACGGTAGAATTGGTCTGAGTGCCGCCGGTCAAGAGGAAAACTTCCCCTTCCGGGCAACCCACGGCATCAAGGATGCGGGCCTTGGCCGATTCGGTGAAGGCATCGGCCCCATAACCGGGCTCCTGGCAAAGGTTTGTGGCAATAAGGCGCTCCAGGATGAGGGGATGCGCACCTTCGTTGTAGTCGCAGGTAAAAGAAATCATAAGGAAGCTACAAGTTCGACCGGACAATGGTCCGAGCCGAAAATTTCGTCGTGTATTTCAGTCGATACGATCTCTTCCTTTATGGATGCCGATACAAGGAAATAGTCTATGCGCCAGCCGGCGTTCCTTGCCCGGGCGTTCATGCGGTAGCTCCACCAGGAATATTTGACCTCCTCCGGGTGCTGATAACGCCAGCTGTCCACAAAACCGGCGTCGAGCAGCTGCCCGAACTTCGCCCTTTCCTGATCCGAAAAACCGGCGTTGAAATGGTTTGTAGCCGGATTTTTCAGGTCTATCTCGTTGTGAGCCACGTTCAGGTCCCCGCAATATACCACCGGCTTTGGAAGACTGGTAAGATAGGCACGAAGGTCATCTTCCCAGCACATACGATAGTCCAGACGGCGCAGCTCGTCCTGCGAATTGGGGACGTAGGCGCACACCAGGAAGAACTTGTCGTATTCCAAGGTAATGAGCCGGCCTTCGTGGTCGTGTTCATCCACGCCCATGCCATATCGGACGCTCAAAGGCTGGTGTCTGGTGTAAACGGCAGTGCCTGAATAGCCTTTCTTGTCGGCATAATTCCAATAACTCTGATAGCCGATGAACTCCAGATCCAACTGGCCTTCCTGCAGTTTGGTTTCCTGGAGACAGACAAAATCGGCGTCAAAATCCACGAATATGTCGGCGAAGCCTTTGCCCGCCACGGCCCTGAGGCCGTTCACGTTCCAGGAGATGAATTTTAATCTAGCGTCCATGTTGAACCTTCTTTGGTGTCTTTAACGATGATGCCGTAAGAGGCAAGGAAATCTCGGATGCGGTCGCTTTCGGCCCAGTTTTTCTCCTCGCGGGCCTTCTTACGGCTGTCCAGAACCAGTTGCATGGCCCCGTCCAGGGCTTTTTCCGCCTTTCCACCGGCACCGGACGATTCTTCATCGACAAGGCCAAGGACGCCGCCCACAACATCGTCTAAGAGTTTTGCCAGCGCAGATTTGTCCCCCTCCGGCAACTTGCCGGCGTTGATGAGCTTCACCGCATCGAACAGATGGGCAATGGCGATGGGGGTGTTCATGTCATCGCAGAGGGCATCTTCGACGGCTTCGATGATGGCGCTTACCTCGGGGGATACGCTTGCCCCTTCGGAGCCCGGGATGACCGCCCCTATCTCCCGCCACGCCTGCATAAGGCGTTTGTAGCCCTTAGAAGCGGCGTCAAGGGCATCGGCCGAGAAGTCCAAGGTACTGCGATAATGCGCCTGGAGGATGAAGAAACGCACGGTCATGGGGCTGAAGGATTTGAAAAGTTCCTCCAGGGTGATGAAGTTCCCAAGGCTCTTCCCCATCTTCTGCCCGTTGATGGTAATCATATTGTTATGAACCCAATAGTGGACGCCCTGGGTGTTGCGGGATGCCACGTTCTGGGCTATTTCGCATTCGTGGTGAGGGAACATAAGGTCCATTCCGCCCCCGTGGATGTCGAACTCATTTCCAAGGTACTTCTCACCCATCACCGAGCACTCCAGATGCCAGCCGGGGAAGCCTTCGCCCCAGGGGCTGGGCCATCGCATGATGTGCTCCGGCTCTGCCTTTTTCCATATTGCGAAATCGTAAGGGGCCTTCTTGTCGCTTTGACCGTCAAGGCTGCGGGTGCCTTCCAGGGTAGCATCCAGGCTGCGGCCGGAAAGGATGCCGTAATGATGATCCTTATTGTATTTTTCAACGTCGAAATATACCGAACCGTTGGAAACGTAGGCATATCCAGCGTCCAGTATCTTCTTTACGCTTTCTATCTGCTCTATGATATGTCCTGAAGCCCTGGGCTCGATGGAAGGAGGCAGGACGTTCAGACGTCGCATTGCATCGTGGTAGCGTTCAGTATAGTACTGGACCACCTCCATGGGCTCCAGCTGCTCCAGACGAGCCTTCTTTGCAATTTTATCCTCCCCTTCATCGGCATCGTGCTCCAGATGCCCCACATCGGTGATATTACGCACATAACGCACCTTGTAGCCAAGATGTTTCAGGAGGCGGAAAAGCACGTCGTAGGTAACGCCGGGGCGGGCATGGCCCAAGTGGGCATCCCCATATACGGTGGGACCGCATACATACATTCCGGCATAGCCTTCCTTTATGGGTTTGAACAATTCCTTACTGCGGGTAAGTGTGTTCGTCAAATACAACGCTTTCATTAATTCTTTTTAATATTCCCAAAATTACAATTTATTTTCTAACTTTGCACTTGAACAAGCCTATTTTATTATGAAAAAATCTATTTTGTGTATTGCCATCATGGCATCGGCCCTTATGTTTGGCTCTTGTACAAAGTATATAGACGACTCCACAATTATTATCGGTGCCGATCTTACCGTCATAGACTATTCCATAAAGACCAACCAGTGGCAGGTGGACGAAGATAACGGATACTTTTTCGTTTCCTTGAACGTTCCCGAGATTACCGATGAGGTGTCGAAAAAAGGTGCTGTCCAGGTCACCCGCAAATACACCGACAACGGCAAGGTCTATTGGACTCCGCTGCCCATTGTTATCCCGCAATCGGAACCTCAAGACCAGGGCGAAGGCAACTACTACTATTCCATCTACGTGGATTACGAGTGGACTGTAGGCCAGTTGAATATCTTCATCACGGCTACCGACTTCTGGACCGGCGATATTCCCGGCGACATGGACTTCCGTGTCAGTATCTTCAAAAATAAATAAAAAATTCTCGTTACATATAAACAAAAAGTTCTCGTTCGGGTTTCGAACGAGAACTTTCTTTAAAATGACTGGCGCAACTAGAGTTCGTTAAGGGCAACGATGTCATCGGTCTTGGAGCCGACCACGATGTCCTGGTAACGGGCCAGGCCGGTACCTGCAGGAATGAGGTGGCCGCAGATGACGTTCTCCTTAAGGCCTTCAAGATGGTCTACACGGCCCCTGATAGCAGCCTCGGAAAGCACCTTGGTGGTTTCCTGGAAGGAAGCTGCGGAAATGAAGGAACCGGTCTTGAGGGCTGCGCGGGTAATACCCTGAAGCACCTGGGATGCGGTCGCAGGACGGGCAGGACGGGCCTGAATGGTCTTGGAACCCTGACGCTCGAGTGAAGAGTTCTCTCCCCTGAGGTCCCGGGCGCTGATGATTTCACCTTCGCTGAACTTGGTGCTGTCACCGGCATCTTCCACATAGAACTTGCCGAAGATAGCGTCGTTGCGGTCCATGAAATCCCACTTGTCCACCAGTTCCTCCGGGAGGAATTCGGTGTCGCCGGGATCGCCGATAACGACTTTGCGCATCATCTGGCGCACGATAATCTCGAAGTGTTTGTCGTTGATCTTCACGCCCTGCAAACGATACACGGCCTGAATCTCGTTGACGATGTACTCCTGAGCCTTCACCGGGCCAAGGATGTTCAGGATATCGGTAGGCGAAGTGCCGCCGTCGGAAAGACGGGTACCGGCCCTCACATAGTCGTTTTCCTGAACCAGAATCTGCTTGGTCATAGGGACCTCGTAGTGGCATTCCTTGCCGCTGCGGTTCTTGATGATGATATCCCTCTTACCTCTCTTCACTTTGCCCATGTGCACCTCACCGTTGATTTCGGAAAGGATTGCAGGGTTGGAAGGAGTACGGGCCTCGAAGAGTTCCGTAACACGAGGGAGACCACCGGTGATATCACTGGCCTTGCCGATTGCACGGGGAATCTTGATGATTACGTCGCCAATCTTGACCTTGTCACCGTTGTTCATCATGATGTGGGCGCCTACAGGAAGGTCATAAACCCTGATTTCCTTTCCGGCGTCGTCCAGAATCCTGATGGCAGGAGTCTTGGTCTTGTCACGGCCTTCAATGATAACCTTATCGGTGTTGCCGGAGAATTCATCGGCACTTTCCTCGTTGTAGGTAACGCCTTCAACCATGTTCACGAACTCGACGGTACCGGCGGTTTCCACGATTGTGGTGGCGTTGTAGGGATCCCATTCGCAGATGAGGTCGCCCTTCTTGACCAGGTCGCCGTCCTTGAAGAACAGGGCCGATCCATAAGGGATGTCATACTGGGAATAGGTCATTCCGGTGCGCTCGTCCACAATGCGGAGTTCGGTCATGCGGGACACCACGATGGGAGTCTTGCTGCCGTCTTCGTTTTCGCGGTCGATGGTACGGAGTTCCTCGAACTGCAGTTTGCCTTCATACTTGGAAACGATGTTGTTGTCGGCAACGGCACCAGATGCCGTACCACCGACGTGGAAGGTACGCAGGGTGAGCTGGGTACCAGGCTCACCGATGGACTGGGCTGCGATGACACCCACAACCTCACCGGTTTCAACCATACGGGAAGTAGCCAGGTTACGGCCGTAACACTTG
>CACYCP010000052.1 GCA_902772985.1 uncultured Bacteroidia bacterium
GCCGAGTGGTCGATGGCGGCAGTCTTGAAAACTGTTGTACGGCAACGTACCGGGGGTTCGAATCCCTCCGCCTCCGCTTCAGAAGCAACGCGAAATGCGTTGCTTCTTTCGCTTCGGCTCCGGGATAGGCCCTTCGGGCCAGTTTCCCTCACGTTACCCTCTCCCCAAACCCCTCTCCTCGGGAGAGGGGCTGGCCCCAGAAGGGGCCTGCAAGACCACGCAGTGGCCGCGGTGTCTGATATTCCGAAGATTTTAACCTCCCCAAAAAAGGTATGTCGGAGCGAAGCAAAGTTAACTAAAAATTTGTTACTTTTGTCGGTAGTTTCCCGCAAGTATAAAGGAGTAGCGAAGATGGGAGAGAGAGGCATCGGCATATTTTGTAATAAAAAGATAAAACACTATCTTTACAAAAGTTTAATACAGGCTTTATGAAAAAAACTTGGATGATTCTTTCGCTCGTTTTCGGGCTGTTGTTTTTTGTGCTTGGCTGCGGGGCAGATTCCACGGCCGTCCAGGGTTTCGGCGCCATTATCATGCTTCCCGGGCTCTTCAGCCTTCTGGACAGAATCTGGCCGGAAAAATAAGCGGCCTTGCAATATGAGAAATCTGCTGCTTGCCATGGCTTTTTCGCTTTTTAGCCTCTTCTCCTGCAAGGGCTATAACGACTTGTCGGTCAACGAGTTCGAGGCAATGCTCCAGGCCGACGCCTCCGTTCAGCTGCTGGACGTCCGCACCCCGGATGAGTTTGCCCAGGGACACATCGGCGCTGCCGCCCTCATTGACTGGCGGGCCGATGGTTTCGCGGAAAAGGCTCAGACCCAGCTTGTTAAAGACCGTCCGGTGATGCTTTATTGCCGAAGCGGAAGGCGCAGTGCCGAAGCCGCCGACGTCCTGGACAAACTGGGCTTCAAGACCTACAACCTCAAAGGCGGCATCCTGGCCTGGACTGGCGCGGGAAAACGCGTGACAAAGTATGAGGTGGAGCGCTTTTGGACATCGGCCGGAAAGCCTGTCGAAATCAACCTCATCAAGCACGGCTCGCTGGAGATAAGCTACAAAGGCCTGTCCATCCAGATAGACCCGGTGGCCGAATACGGCAAGCATACGGACTACGCCAAGGAATTCCCCAAGGCCGATGTCATCCTGGTGACGCACGAACATTCTGACCATCTGGAAGATGCCACCATTTCAACGCTCAGCGGAGAGGCTACAACGCTCATCCTGAACGAGACCAGCCAGCTGAAGATTGGCCGGGGCGAAATTATCCGTAACGGCGAAAGCCGTGAACTTCCGGGAGGCATCCTGCTGGAGGCCGTACCTGCCTACAACACCACGCCGGGCCGCGAAAAGTTCCATCCGAAGGGTAACGGCAACGGCTATGTCCTGAGTTTCGACGGACTTCGCATCTATGTGGCCGGTGATACGGAGGACGTTCCTGAAATGGCGGATCTGAAAGATATCGACATAGCGTTCCTGCCTGTAAATCAGCCATATACCATGACCCCGGCGCAGTGCATCGCCGCTGCCAAGGTCATTCGGCCGAAGGTGCTCATCCCCTATCATTTCAGCCAGACCGACCTATCCCCCATCCCCGACGCCCTGCCCGGCATCGATGTCCGCCTTAGGCAGATGCAGTAGTGCCTATGAATGCTCTCCAGCCGGAATTTTATGTAAGCGAGCCTTTAAGCACCCCGCCGTCCTCATTTGAGACGCCCCTGCAACAGCTTGTTTATGAGACGTTTGCATCGGCCGGTATTCCTTTTTTGCGCGTGGATACCGACTCCGGTATAACGATGGAGGATTGCGCTAACATCAGCGCCAGGATCGGGGTACAGATTGTGAAGACCATTTTCCTTTGCAACCGCCAGCAGACGGAGTTTTACCTCTATGTCACCTCGCACGACAAGCCCTTCGTGACGCGCGATTTCTGCAGCGCCCTGGGCATTCCCCGGGTATCGTTTGCATCGGCCGAAAAGCTTTGGGAGTTCACCGGCGTCCGGGTAGGCGCTACCACTATCCTGAGCGCCGTTTGGCCCGCGGCGGCCGGGGTGCACCTGGTGATGGACGCCTCAATTGCCGCAGCGGAGTGGTTTGCCTGCACCGACGGCACCCCCACCTGCTTTGTCAAGTTGGGCACCCGTGACCTGCTGGAGAAGTACCTGGGCGGAAAGGAAGTAATCCGTATCTATTAGAAAAAACATAACTTATGCTTAAAATCGGAGACAAAATGCCCGCCTTCAAGGTGGTAGATCAGGACGGACAAGTAGTTAGTTCAGAAGACTTTATCGGCCAAGGCCGCAAGACCATCATCTATTTCTACCCTAAGGATAACACCTCCGGATGCACCGCCGAGGCTTGCAGTTTCCGGGACAACTACGCCCAGCTGACGGCCGCCGGCTACAACGTTGTGGGCGTAAGTAAAGACAGTGATTCTTCGCATTCGCGCTTCCGCGCCAAGTACGAGCTGCCTTTCCGCCTTCTCTCCGACCCTTCGACTCAGATGCTCCAAGCCTTCGGCGCCTGGGGCGAGAAGAAAATGTATGGCCGAACGGTGCTGGGAACACTTCGCAGGACGTTTATTTTTGACGAGAACGGGGTTCTGGAGCGCATCATCGAGAAGGTGGACACCAAGAACGCCGCCGGGCAGATACTTTAATCCCCTGGAAAAGTTCCCTGAGGCGGAGCGGCAATTGTTTTGACTGATTGAGACCACCAAATTGCAACTGCGCCTAACGTCCCATAATTTGGACCGTTAGGCGCACCAAATTGTCATCCTCCCACAAATTAGACGGGAGATTTATTTTCATATCATTATCCTCCTCACCCTCATCCCATACGCATTCGTCTCCCTCTTCTCAAACCCCAGCTTCTTATACAACTCATTCGCCGCCACCCTCAGAGGGCTGGACGTCAGATGCAATTCAACATCCCCCAACTCGCAACGAGCATATTCAATCACCCGTTCCATCAGCATCCTTCCAAGCCCCTGACCGCGATACCGGGAACTCACAACCACATCCTCCACGCTCGCCTTCCGCCCTGTCGGAGAATCATACACACAAAGCGTTGCGCAGCCCACAATATGGCCGTTTTCATCCATAATCGCGAAGAAATGAGAAGTGGCCGAAGCAACCGATTGCCGCAACATCTCCGGCGTCACCACGATGCTCGGATTCAACTCCCCCATCAATGAAAGGACATCCTTAACCTGCGCTTCGGATAATGCCGATAATTCTTTGATTGTCATGTTTCTACGATCCATACCACCTTATTGTTATATATCCATGCTTCAACCTTCACATACGGACCTGCAGGCAAGCACATCTTCCGGGCCGATAGGCTCATACGCCCCATCCTTCATCTCCAGGATCACTGTCCCCGATTCCAATGCCCAAACCGTATGCCATTGCCCAGCCGGAATGCTAACCGCAACCACAGGCCCACCAGGACACAGCTCAATGGTCTCCGTGCATCGCTGCCCCAGTTCATCGTAATACTCCTCCACCAACCGACCGCGCAGACACACCACCGTCTCCGAGGAAAATCTATGCCGATGAATCGGCAGCGGGCTCCCCGGCTCAATCGCATTCAGCATTCGCTGCGAGCTATCTGAAGCCGAGTTCCTAAGATCCAGATTCATCCTAAGCCGGGGCGATGCTTTCGCCTGCGCCGTCAAATCATCCAACAAAGCCTGTGTTATTTTCATTTTTCGAGCGATTTCAAATATTCTTCGTGCAAATGATAGTACTTCATCTTAAACAGCACATACGCAAAAGCCAAAATCAGACTTGCCGCTATAAAATATATCCAGTGCGCAAGAATGGTATTCGGGCACAGATAAATAAACCCCAAAGAAACGACCAACTGAATACCCATATACAGCAACGACACAGTCACATGGCTCATCCCCAATTCATTAGCCATCAACTGATATGCATGCTTGCGATGCGCCTGCCCCAGGTTCTCATGCAGCATAATGCGATGGATAATAGTGAGCGTTCCGTCAATACCGTAAACCAGGAAGAACACGATATACGTCACATCATTGGTCATCAGCATCAAACAGCCCAACGCAAACAGAATGATGAATGCTATACCCACACTCCCAACATCACCAGCAAAGCACTTTGCCTTACCTTTGGGACGGAAGTTAAAGATGCTGAAAACAAGGATTCCGATGATAGCAACAATTAAGTAACTCTCCTCAATGAATGACAGATCTTTATTCATCAGTAGGATGGGCAGCAGCATTGCAAAAGAATAAGCGGCAGTTATCCCATTAATACCGTCCATGAAGTTAATGAAGTTCGTTGCCCCCACGCAGAAGAACAACGCCACAACGATGATTAGTGCAGACCAAACCCAATTGCAGTCAAGCGCAAACAGGCCCACCGACCAGAACATCAGCAAGGTGGACACAATCTGTACTGCCATTCGCAAAGAATCAGGAAGAGAATGGATATCATCCACAAAGCTGATTCCAGCAACCAGTATCAAGCCGCACAGGAACGGCAGATACGGCATGATGTCATTCCTTTGTACTATCATCAATACAGCCCATGCTATCATAGAAAGGGTAAAAATTACACCACCACCCCTCAACACTATCGTTGAATGGCTAGACCTCTCATTCGGTTTATCAATAATGTTGCATTTATCTGCAATGCGAAAATAAACCAACTCTGCTAGCAGAAGTAATACTGCTATTATTCCGTATGTTAACCAAATATTCATTGTCTTTCAGTATTTTTTATCCAATAATTTCCCACTCTCCGGAATCACCACCCTTGCGCCTAATCTTCTTGTCGCGCAATTCATCAATAGCTTTTCTCACTTGCCGTTCACTTGTTTCAAGTCTTCTGGCAAGTTCTGCTCTTGAAATAGCATGATTTTCTTTTATCAAATCATAAACAGCATCCAACAGATTTGGATCAGTTTTGGAGCGTTCTGGATCACTCTGGATCACCTCTGGATCACTCTGGACCGTTCCAGACCCTTCCCGTCTCCACAGCGTCACCATAAAATCCTCATCCTGCC